>JAKBCQ010000297.1 GCA_021807585.1 Planctomycetota bacterium
CCGCTCGGCCAAGCGGACGATCTTCCCCGCGTAAAGCGTAACGCGCGCTCCGATCGCGTCTCGATTCGATTTCGTCCCCTCGAGCTTGATCGAAACGAATCGGTTCTCGTTCTTGGTGATATTATGAAGATACGAAACGGGCGTGTTGAGGAACACGACGACCGCGTCGATCCGACCGTCGTCGTCGAGATCCCCCGCGGCGAGCGCCCTGCCCAACCTCGGCGTCGAAAGCGCCGGCCCCGCGAGGTTCGTCGCGTCGATCGAACGTCCTCCTCCCGTTCCTATCAATAATTGAACAGGCATTTGATAAGGAATGCCGATCAGTTCGTTGACATGTCCGTTCGCGGTGATCAGATCGGCGATTCCATCGTTATTGACATCACACAGTTTGACTCCGAAACCGAGCAGGCCGCGGGTGTGCGCCCGGAGGCCGATCGCGCCGGTGCGGTCGGTGAAGAGCCCCGAGCCGATTCCCTGGAAAAACGACGTCGATTCGCCGTAAAAATTCGTTACGATCAGATCGAGTTCGCCGTCGCCGTCGAGATCGCCGCGCGCGATCCCCATCCCCGCCTGATAACCGCCGAGCGCGTTCGCGGCGACCCCGGCGGAATGACCGACCTCCTCGAATTTCCAATTCCCCATATTATGAAACAAAAAATTCGCCGTCCCGTCGTTCGAGACGAAAACGTCGATCAAACCGTCGCGATCGAAATCGGTCGCGATCACGCCGAGACCGCGGCCGTCTTGATCGACGATTCCGCTCGATACTGTCATATCAATGAATCGTCCATTCTCGTTTTTGAAAACGTGATCGGGAAGCGATTCCATATTCCGCGGGCCGCAGTGGACGGGCTTGCCGTCGTCGCGCGGGCAGACGAGAGGATGCGCGGGATCCCATTTTAAATAATGACACACATATAAATCGAGATCGCCGTCTCGGTCGAGATCGGCCCACGCCGCCGAGGTCGGCCAGTCGCGGAATCCCCCCAGCCCCGCTTCGTGCGTTATGTCGGCGAACGTTCCGTTCCCCTCGTTGCGATAAAGCGCGTACGAACCCCACCGCGCCACGAACAGATCGGGGTCGCCGTCGCCGTCGTAATCGCCCACCGCGACCCCCTGAGCGTATCCCTCGGGAAAATCATCCAGATGCGATTGTTTCGTTACATCTTCAAACGTTCCGTCTCCCTTCGAGCGATAAAGCCTGTCGCCGTGGTGCGACTTTTTACGATCGGGCGGAAAAACGCCCCCTTGCGTAAGGTAAACGTCGAGCCGGCCGTCGCCGTCGTAATCGAGCAAAGCGACTCCGCCTCCGTTCATCTCGGGCATATGTTTAACAGACGATTCTCCGTTGTCGTACGTGAACTTAAGCCCCGATTTCGCCGCGAGATCCTCGAACGCAACGCCACCGACGAATGCGTTCGATTCGCCGCCCAATAACAATGCGCGATCTTTTTGATCGTGGATGTTTGCCGTCGCGGGGCTCGTCTCGCGATCCGATCGCGATCGCGCGCGCGGCGCGGTTTCCGCCGTCCCTCCCCCGATGAGCCTCGAACCCGCGGCGATCGAGCCGAATTCGTCCCTCAATCGCTCCCACGAATCGGTAAGATCGGCGGGGTCGAGAGCGAGCGCCGAGCGGGTTCGATCGGCGATCCGCCTCGCCTCGGCGTGATCGCGATCGACCGAAAGCGCGATCGACGCCCAGCCGAACGCGTCGATCAACAGACCCGCCGATTCGGCGGTTCGCGCCATGTCTATATATGATGTTATTGAGTTGTAATTGCCTGCAATTGTGATTTTTTGCGCGTACGAATCGAGAGCGCGATCGACCTCGGCCTTGCGTTCGCGCAGTTTTACGGCCTGCGCGGGGGCGGTTTTGGCTTCGAGAGCCGCGAGCCGATCGAGCGACTGGGCGTTGTTCGGCTCGATTTCAAGCAGCGCGCGGAGCGCCGATCGCTCGGCGTCGGACTCTCCCAAAACCTGTCGCAGCCAGGCGCGGGTCGATCGAATCAGCGGTTTGTCGAAATCCCCCGCGCGGTCGCGAAGGCGCGAAATCGCGTCGATCGCCGCTCGCGGATCCCCCGCGACCCGAGCCCAATCGAGCAGCGTGCGAAGAACGGCGGGATCATTATTTTGTTTGTTCATACATTGATCAAGCCATACTTTTGATTCGAGGGTTCGCCCCGCGAGGAGCGCGGCGCGCGCCTTGCCGAGCCGAACGCGGAGGTCGGAGGGGGCTTTCGACGCGGCGCGGTCGAGTTCGGCGGTAAGTTGCGCAAGCGGAACTCCGCCGCGTTCGAGATACCAAAGATTGCGCACCGCGTTGATTTCATGATCGCGCAGGCTGATGTTTTCTAGAAGGATCCGCTTGACGTCGTCGTATCGCGCCTCTCTGCGCAGCAGGTCGATCGTGATCTCGCGCAGTTCGGCGCGAGCTTTCGCGTCATGCGCCGCGGTGATCATCGCGGTCGTCACGTGCGCGAGCCGATTCTCGGCGTCGGCGTATCGTCCCGATTCGAGATCGTATTCGACCAGATAGCGCACCGTCTTAAGCACGTGCGGGTTATGTTCAGAGACATGTTCAAAAGCTTGAACGGCGCGATCGCGACGGTTCAACTTCCATTCGCACGTTCCAAGCCAATACGCCGCCTCGCCGTCGCGGCGATCGGGATCGCTTTGAACGAGGGCTTGGAGTCGATCGCGCGCCGTCGCCACGTCTCCTTTTTTGATCGACGCGAGCGCGTCGGCGAGCGTCGAATCGAACCTCCGTTGATTCCAGACGACCGATCCCGCGACCGCGGCGGCGACCGCGATCATCAAGCCGATCGTTAGTAATAGACGCGCTTTCATTCGATACGGTTCTCCACGCGAACCCGCCGCGCCCCGCGCCGAAGCGGACGACGCGATCCCGGGCGAACGTCGTGCTTCGTCGCGTCGCGACTGTCCGTCCCGGCTTCGATCGCCCGGGAGAGAAGCGGGCGAACTTCGTTCATTGTATCATCCCCGCGCCGCGCTCGTCGGCGTGCGATCGTGCGGCTTCGTCGATCAATCCGAATATATTAATGAAGATCATAAATAATTATTTCTTTGGATTTCTTCGTTCAATCGGCTCGGCTTTTCCCGACCCTTCGCAAACGCGGTAGCGGCGATCGACTGCGAGCGGGCCGATCGTTTCGACGAGTCCCGAGGGCCAGCGGATCTCGATCGAATCGACGCGGGGGGCGTCTCCCACGCCGACGTGGAGGAACGGGGTCGAAGTCGATTGATAACTTCCGCCGCCGAAGCGGTCGAGCGTTTGCGACTGATCTTGATATGTAATTTTAACGACGGCGCCGATCGCGTCGCGATTCGATTTTGTCCCTTCGAGTTTGAGTTCGATCGATCGGCCGAGCTTGGTTCGAGCGTTCAACAAACCGACGGGGCCGTTTTGATCGACGACGATCAGGTCGAGAGCGAAGTCGCCGTCGAGATCGCCGACGGCGAGTCCTCGACCGAGCCTGGGAACGGCGAAACAATCTCCAGCGGTCGCCGAGGCGTCGACGAGCCGACCCGACTTCTGATTCAAAAATAATTTCATCGGCATCTTATATGGGAAAAGGGGATGATAATCATTGACATGACCGTTCGCCTGCGCGAGATCGATTCGACCGTCGTCATTGAAATCGGCGGCGACGATTCCGAAGCCGAGGACGCCGCGGGTGAGAGCCTGGAGGCCGATCGCCGCGGATTGATCGGCGTAGAGCCCTCCCGAGAGATTGCGGAAGAACGTCGTCGATTCGCCGTAAAAGTTGGCGACAAAAAGATCGATCGCGCCGTCGCCGTCGAAATCGCCGCGCGCGATCCCCATCCCCGCCTGATACCCCCCCGCCGAACTCGCCGCGAGCCCCGCGGTCGCGGCGCGCTCCTCAAACCGAAAATTTCCCAGGTTCCGAAAGAAAAAATTGGCCGATCCGTCGTTCGCCGTGAACACGTCGATCGCGCCGTCGCCGTCGAGATCGGCGGCGATCACGCCGAGCCCGCGACCCTCCTCGTCGACGATCCCGCTCTCCCGAGTCATATCCATAAATTTGCCGCCGTCGTTGCGAAAGATCCGGTCGGGCGCCGCTTCAAAAAGCTTGGGATCACAGTATACGTAAGAATTATCGATATGCCGGCATGTTCTAGGATTATCGGCGTTCCATTTAACATAATGACACACATACAAATCGAGATCGCCGTCGCCGTCGAAATCGGCCCACGCCGCCGAAGTCGGCCACTCGCGTTCGCCGTCGAGCCCCGCAGCGGCGGTGACGTCGACGAACGTCCCGTCCCCCTCGTTGCGATAAAGCGCGTACGAATCGTACCGCGTGACGAAGAGATCGGCGTCGCCGTCGCCGTCGTAATCCCCCGCGGTCGCGGCGTGCCCGTAACCCCCAAAAAATTCTGAGATATGCGATTGTTTGGAAACGTCTTCAAACGTCCCGTCGCCGCGGTTGCGGAACAGGCGATCGCGGTTCCGCGTCGCTCCGCGCCGCGCCGCGGGCGGAAACGCCCCCCCTTGCACCAGATAAACGTCAAGCGATCCGTCGCCGTCGTAATCCAATAACGCCGCACCCCCCGACATCGTCTCGGGTAGCTGACGCAATGCGGATGCGCCGTTTTCATACGTGAAAATCAACCCCGATTTTAACGCCACATCCTCAAACCGAGGAACCCGAGGCGCTTCGTTCGCACCGCCGCGATCGGTCGTTCGATTCGCCGCGATCGCGCGGGGAGCGAGATCGGAAACAAGAGCGCCGAGCGTCCGCTCGCCTCCTTGTTCGCCCTGCGCAACCCCCGCTTCGCTTCGTTCAATCCCCAAAGCCGCCGCGTCGAATCGCACTCGGCCGCGGGTTCCCGCAACCTCGTCGCCCGCGATCGACCGCCAGGCTCGCGCCTCAAAATCGCGGTGCAACGCCGCCGCGAGCGCCGCCGCCTCCCCCGCTCGACGCTTCACGTCATTATCAGTTAATGTCTTTATTAATACGTAATATGTTTTAATTGTTTGATCGATTTTCGTTTTC
>JAKBCQ010000298.1 GCA_021807585.1 Planctomycetota bacterium
ATTCTGATAGGTCTAGCGATCGTCACGTCCTCGGCGCGCGCCGACGAACCCGTCGTGATCAAGCTTTGGCCCGAAGGCAAAGTTCCCGGCGAAACCGCGCCGATCGGCGAGGAGAAAATCGAGGGGAACAAAGGGGGCCGACGCGTGACGAACGTCAGCGTTCCGACGATCTCGGTGTATCGACCCGCCGCCGAGAAAAACACGGGAATCGCCGTGATCGTCGCCCCGGGAGGGGGATATCGTATGCTCGCGTGGGATCACGAGGGAGAAGACATCGCCGCGTGGCTCAATTCGCTGGGAATCACGGGGGTCGTGCTCAAATACCGCGTGCCGCGCAGGCCCGATCACCCCAAACACCCCCTCTCCGACGCCCAACGCGCAATCAGCATCGTTCGATCGAAAGCCGGCGAATGGAATATCAAGCCTGAGAAAATCGGCATGCTTGGATTTTCGGCGGGAGGACACCTCACCGCGGCGACCGCGACCAATTTCGATCAGCGCGCATACGAACCGATCGACGATTCCGACAAGGCGAGTTGCCGACCCGATTTCGCGGTGATCATTTATCCCGGCGGAGTGATCGCGCGCGGAGGCGACAATCTCGCCCCCGAGATCAAAGTGTCGAAGCAAACCCCGCCGACTTTCCTGGCGCAAGCGACCGACGACCAAGTCAATTCGGAGAACTGCGTGCGGCTTTATCTCGCGCTCAAAAAAGCCGGGGTTCCCGCCGAAATGCACCTCTACGCGTCGGGAGGACACGGCTTCGGTATGCGTCCCAGCGCAAATCCCAGCTCGCAATGGCCCAAACGATGCGAGGAATGGATGCGCGAACGAAAAATCCTTGAACCCCCCGCGAAACCTTAAGGTCCACGGGCGCGCCTCCACCAAAGCCGCCATGTCGATAATCGTGCATTGTCATTGATATCAACAAAAGATGAACTGTCGATCCCTCCGGCGAAGCCGTCCGACGCGACCGCTTCGCCGGAGTTCGATCTCAATCAAACCAAAGATCCGCCGCATCGTCTCCAACTTATGCATAATTGTAGTTATTTAAGATTTTACGTATAGGCGCCTAAGAATCTCACTTTGAACATGAACGAGAGGCGCGTCGATTATTCAACGAAGGATCGATCGGAGAGCTCTCGCTCGATCGCCCGGGTGCGCGATCCATCCCGATTCCGGCGTCAAAGCCGTTCAATCGGCGCCGCGAACCGCTTGCCCTCGGCCGATCGCGTTTCATACTTTGGAGAAGGGATTCGTGCGTCTTCGTTCCGAGCGGCGATCGAATCGCAAACTCCTAGCGGTCGCAAGGTCGAATGAACGCCTCGCCTTTTACGCGATTTCGCCGCCGCGGACTTGACGATCGAGAGGTTCGATTCGATGAACGACCGATCCGCCACACGACCGCGGGAAATCCTCGTCTTCGAGATCGACGCGCGGCGTTTCGCCTTTCCCGTCGGAGTCGTGCGCGAGCTGGTCCGCGTCGTCACAATCGTCCCTCTCCCCCAGCCGAAAGGATCGATTCCGATCGAAGGTATCATTAATTTGCGAGGCTCGATCGTTCCCGTTCCCGATCTCCGCGCGATCCTCGGTCTTCCGGCCAAGCCCGCCGAGCCTTCGGATCACCTGGTCGTCGTCGAGATCGATGATCGCCTTGTCGCCTTCCGGGTCGATCGTGCGGTCGAGCTCGCCGGGCTCTCGGAGACCGATCTTACTCCATCCAAAACCGGCGCGTTCAACGACAAGGATCGTGGCTTCGAGGTCGCCAAGTTCGCCGACGGGCTCGTACCGCTGATCGATGTCGCACCGATCGTATCGACATGTTATCTGGCGAATCGAAAGCCGAATGGATCGTCGATCTCTTCCAGGGAATCGATCGCGTTCGCGGACAAAGCATCTGAAAGCGTTCCGACTCACGCCCAAGCCGCGGCGGTCGGAACCTCGCCTCGTCGACCCGACGAAGACCTTCAAGGCGTATCGAACGGGGGTGATTCGTGATCCTCGCCGAAGCTCCTTTCGACGACCTCCGACGTTTGATTCGAAAGCGCGTCGGGCTCAACCTCACCGACGATCGTCGTCTTGGCATCGAACAAGGGTTCCTCCGCGCCATGAAACGAGCGGGAATCGACGATCCGAAGCGTTACTGCGAAGTCGTTCGATTCGATTCCCGCGTATGGGACGACTTGATCGACGAATTGACCGTCGGTGAAACGTATTTTTTCCGCGATGCGGCGCAGTTTCGGTTCATTCGCGAGACGATCCTCCCCGAGATTCGCGAACGACGACGAGGCGACCGAACGGCGCGAGTTTGGAGCGCCGGTTGCGCAACGGGCGAGGAGGCGTATTCGCTCGCGATCACGTTGGCTGAAGCGGGTTTCGATCGCGCGGAAGTGATCGCGACCGATCTTTCGCGCGCGTCGCTTTTGAAGGCCGAACGCGGCGTTTACGGCGATTGGTCGATGCGCGGCGACGCCGCCGTCGCGGCGCGGGCGGGCGTCGAGCGCAAAAATAATCTTTATTATGTTAAACATAATATAAAGAAAATTGTTCAATTCCGCATATTAAATCTCGTCCTCGACGAATATCCGAACCCGGCGATCGGGCTAGCCGATTTGGACCTGATCTTGTGCAGGAACGTGTTCATTTATATGGATGAGGAATCGGTTGCGCGGATCGCGCGGAAATTATATGAATCGCTTGCGATCGGAGGCCGGCTCGTGACCGGGGCTTCGGATCCTCCGCCGAGCGCCGCGCCGTTCGAGGTCGAAACGAACGATCAAGGCGTGTTTTATCGTCGCGGCGATCCGACGAAGTCTCGGTCGTTCACGATCGCCGGAGCGAGCGAAATGCTATCAATCGACGTTTCCCCGCAATCGCCTTCGATCCTGGCGGAAGGATTCTCCCGAGAGGTCGAATCCGCGGTTTTTTCCGAGAATCGTCGATTCGCGGATCCCTCGGCGGATCGTCAAGACTCCGATTTTTGTGAGAATCGTCAAGCCCCGGTTTCTTCCGAGAATCGTCAAGCCTCCCCGCCGACCGAGACGAGCGACGACGCCGTGATTGACGCGGCGCGGTACGATTGGAGGCGTGGAAATTACGCGCTCGCGGCCGAACGAACTCGCGATCTCGCCGAGACGAATGTTGAAGCGGCGATTTTGAGAGTGCGAGCGATCGCCAATTCCGACTCCGAAGAGGCGGCGCGGGTTTGTGCGGCGGCGACGAAACGTCATCCGCTGGCAAGCGAGCTTCATTTACTCGAAGCGACTTTGGCGCTCGAACTCGACCTTTTGGACGCGGCGCTCGACGCGGCTCGGCGAGCGATTTTTCTCGACGGTGCGCGTCCCGGGGCTCATTTCACGCTGGGTTCGATTTTGATGCGAAAGGGAGACCGAGACGGAGCGTTACGCGCCTTCCGCAACACGATCGAAGCGTGCGGCTCGCTTCCCGCGGATTACCAACCGATCGCCGACTGCGACTCCCCCCCCGAGCGATTCGCAGCCCTAGCGCGCGATCAAATCGGTCGAATTCATGAACAAAGCGATAACACTAATGAATAAATTGATCGTTCAAGATTCCGGCGACCAAGCGGCGCGATCCGCGCCGGGCGCGCCGTCGATCGCCGCGGCACGTCGCGCCGACCCAGCCGAGGGTGTGCCGTCGACGCGGGATCTTGACGATTCGACGTCTGTCGAAAAGGCGCGGCGGGTGATGGACGAACGCGCGCTTCTGCTCGCTCGAACACCGCATCGCGCCCCGGTCTCGACCGAAGTGATCGAGATCGCGATCTTCGCGGTTTCGGGCGAGACGTACGCGATCGAAACGCGCTACATTCGCAAGATCGTGCGGCCGATCGATCTCTCGTTTTCGCCCGTTTCGATTGATCGATCGATCGACATTTTGACTCCCGTCCCCGGAACGCCCGAAGTTCTTGCGGGAGTGATCAATTTTCGCGGCGAGATTCTCGCCGTGTTCGATTTAGCGACGTTTCTCGGGCTCGCGCGGCGCGAAATCGGCGAGAGATCGCGGATCGTGGTCCTGGGAGACGCACGCGACGATCTCGGTCTGCTGGTTGACGAGGCGTGTCGAACGACGACTTTGCGGATCGACGAATTGATCGAGCCTCCCGCGAGCGTCGGTGAGGCGACTCGAGCGTGCATTCGAGGCGTCACGACCGACGCGCTCATCGTACTGGACGGCGCCGCGCTTCCCCGCGACCGCCGACTCTTCGTCGATCAAGCCGACGCCCCGGGCCTTTAATTCCGCGGGAGAAACCGAATCATGCCGCGATCTATTCCACTCATCAAATCGATCAATTTCCGACTTGGATTCGCGGCGATCGCGCTGATGGTCGTCTCGGCGTCGCTCGTCGCCGGAAACTTATTTTCCTTTGCATACCTTAAGCGCCAGATCGCCTGGATGAACGTCGAGCACGTGGTCGGTTCGATTTATCACCGAATTTTATACTTATCGGCGCGGCTCGATCTGGAGAAGAGCGACGAGATCCGCCGCGTATCGCGATCGCGACTCGAAAACGCGGTAAGCGAACTCGAGCGCCGCTACCGCCAGCTTGAAAAGGGTGATTCCGAGGCGGGAATTGAACCGCCGACGAACGCTCGATTGATTTCAAATTTAGAATCACGTCTGAAATTTTGGATTGATGAGATCAAGCCTTTGGTGATGCGTCGGCTCGCCGAACGGACCGACGACGACCGCGCCCACGCCGATTTGTCGCGTCTCGATTCGCTGATCAAGGCGCAGCTCGAACGCGAGGACGAGGGGATGGATTTTGCGCTCCGCGACCAGGCCGAGGGATACACCCGCTTTCAGACGATTCAATTTATATTCGCGCTCTTTGTTCTTGGATTCACGATTCCGGTGTTTTGGCTGGTGCGGAACACGTCGCGACGGATTTTGATCCTTTCCCGAGCCGCGGATCGGATCGCGCACGGCGAGCTTTCGATATGCGCGCTCGTACCCGGCGGCGACGAGCTCGCGGCGCTCGGCGAAGCGTTCAACACGATGACTCATAATT
>JAKBCQ010000299.1 GCA_021807585.1 Planctomycetota bacterium
CGCGGTACGCGGGGCGCATGTCGATCCGGGCCGGTGCGATCGATTCCAGGGCGCCTTTGAGAGAACGAGCGTAAGGCCGCAAAAATCGGTGATTCCCGCGACGACGAGCCCGACGCCGATGAACGCAGCCAGGCCGATAAACGCCGGGTGGACGAACGCCCCCAAAATCGATCCCGTCAAAACCAGCAAGCCGACTCCGATTCGAGTCTGCCGTTCAAGCGAAATCATCGCCAACCTCCTTCGGATTCAAAATAAAGCTTCATACATCGACCGCGCCGATCAGATCGTCGGGGTCGAAAGTCAGGTCGTTCCGGCGATCGACCGTCATGAACGTGTCGTCGCGAGTTCGGCGTCGCCCACAAAATCAACTGTATAACCAAACGGAGATATAGTCAATCCCTCCGGTTGCGGGAACGATTCGATTGAGGCCGAGGCGGCGGACGATCTTTTGAAAGAGCGAATCCGTAACGCGTCGACGAGGCGACGTTTACGAGCGTGCCGCGGCCGGCGAGAGGGCGAACGTCCTGTTAAGCCGGTATTATCTCTGGTATTGTTAGTAGATCGTGTGTTCGTGCGGGCGATTGTTTTTCAAGCTCGAACATCCCCCTTTTATATGCGACCTCACGAAATCGGATTTCTCCTGTCGAAATCGGATTCGCGTTCTCGCGAACTAAATGTAATGAATATCTTAATATCTGTATATTCGCGATAAAACATTCGCGGAGGCGTTTAATAATCGTTTCCCGAGACGACTTCGGCGCCGTTGCGCGTGCCGATCGCCTGCCAGATGATGATGTTCACTCCGTTTTTGACGAACCTCGAACTGCCGTCGCAAAATAAAACATTCACCCCTCCCGGATGCCAACTATGTGATGCGATGTTATGAGTAAGCAAATTCCACCATTGATTCGTCCGATTGCTTTGCGGCAAGCCGCCGCGACAATCAAGCCGCTTGTCGTTGGGCGGACGTACATGATTGTACATGCTGTGCCCGGGAGCGCCGAAAAGCCACATACATCCGAATGTGTTGAGCTGAATATTTCCCGCCTGATTGCAATTCGACGGATAATTGAGCAGCGGCGGACCGTTCGTCGCGTTGTCGTTCCCCGTCGTCAACACCATCCCCCCCACGGGTGTCGTTCCATTCCAGGTCGAATTCCCCGGTTGCGAGCGGATCTGCTCGGCGAACGCCGCGGTTTGTGAACTCCCGTCGATGATCTGCGCGAGATTTGTAGCCGAATTCTCATAAAAGATTCCGTTGATCCTGATCCCGTACGGATTGAGCGGCGAGACCGCGAACGTCGTTCCCGTGTTCATCGGATAATTGTGCATTCCCTTCCCCCCCAGGCAGCGGAATTGGCCGCCGTCGCTCGGGCAAAGGAACGAATCGACGATCGTCTCGATCGAGGTGAGATTTTCGGGCTGGGAACCCGCCTCACCCGCTCCCGTCGCGGTCAAGCTCGTCTCGGGGTTGAGCAAAAAATTGGTCGCGTTGTATAAGGCGATTTGATCGAGATACGGCAACAAATACGAATGCGCCGAAAAGCACCGACCCGAACCGTTGATCATGCCGCGGAGCCTCCCCGGCGGGAAGGTGTTGAGCGCGTCGTGGTACGAATGGAGCGCGATGCCGAGCTGCTTGAGGTTGTTCAAGCATTGCGCACGCCGAGCCGCCTCGCGCGCTTGCTGCACCGCGGGAAGTAACAAAGCGATCAAAACCGCGATGATCGCGATCACGACGAGCAATTCAATCAGCGTGAAACCCGAACGATGTTCGCCCGCCGCCTTTGATAAAGATTTCATGATTCCACTCCCACCTTCGTCGTCAAATGGTACGATCGTGCGATTAGATCGAGACGATACGACGGCCGGGGGAATGAGTCAAGCGAGCCGCGTCTTGAATCGAGGGGGATCGAGCTTTGGATCGTACGCGAATGAATTTGATTGTCCAATGTCGGCGCAATCGCTTTTGATTCGTTCGATCGCCTTCTTGACCGCGGGGATTCGTCCGCATACAACAATCGGACCGAATCGATTCGACTCGGCTCATGTATCAACAACCATTCGGTTCTCCATATTCGGGAGTTACACATCAATGAATGAAATGATTTCAACGCTTTCAGCACGACTCGGGCTCGACCCCGAAATGGTTGAAAAAGGCCTCGCGGCGCTGCTTTCGGGGCTCAAGGATCATTTGCCCCCCGAACTCTACTCGGCGCTTCATAACGCGATTCCAGACGCCGACGCGATCGTTTCCAAATCCGCGGCCGCCGCCGACGATTCCGCACCACAATCGGGGGGATTGCTCGCATCGATCGTCAACATCGCCGGCAAGGTGTTCGGCGGCGATACGTCCAAAGTGCTGAGCGAATTGACCAAATTGGGCTTCTCCGCCGAACAGATCGAACAATTCGTGATTCACGCGTTCAATTATCTGGAATCGATCGTTCCCAAAGAGATCCTCGATCAGGTGAAAAGCCGCATCCCCGGGGTTTCGTTTCAACAAAAAGGCTGATCCGGGCGTTCGCCGATCCCAAAAGTCTCGACGTCGCGACGACGGGGCGTCGATTCTCACCTCCAGGATCACTCTAAAATGCTAATAAATACATTGTTAACAAAATAAATATATAAAAATAATTAAACACTTGTCGGTGCGTTCTTCTTTCGTGTCGGCTACCTCCCGCGAGTTTACGTTTTCGATCCTGGTCGATGATTCCCGGCGCCGGTTGGATTATGCTGCGGGTTCGAACGGTCGCGGATCGATCCGCGAGGGGCGTGCATCGACATCATTCGAATAGGCGATTGAGATGGCTCCATTTTTTGATTTATCGGGACAGACGGCGCTCGTGACGGGGGGCGCACGGGGGATCGGCGCGGGGATCGCGCGCAGGCTTCGGCAAGCGGGCGCAAGGATCGCGATCTTCGATCTCGACGGCGGATACGCCGCTCAGGTCGCCGCCGAGTGCCAGGGGATTCACACCGTCGGCGATATGACCTTGGAAAGCGACGTCGATCGCGCCTTTTCAGACGCCGAATCAAAGCTCGGTCCGGTGTCGATTTTGGTGAACAACGCCGCGATCACGGGACGAGCCGAGATCAGTTGGAACCTCAAAGCCGACGAGGTACGACGCGTGTTCGAGGTCAACGTGATCGGTCCGTTTCTCTGTTGCAAGCGGGTCGTTCCGGGAATGATCGAACGGAAGTTCGGCAGGATCGTCTCGATCGCGTCGATCGCGGGGAAGGAAGGGAACCCGACGCTCCTCCCCTACTCGGCTTCGAAGGCCGCGGTGATCAACATGACAAAAGCCCTGGCGCGCGAGGTCGTCGGTCGGGGGGATATCACCGTCAACGCGATCTCGCCCGCGGTCATTCAAACCGAGATGGTCGAGGCGCTGCCGCAAGCGACGATCGATTACATGCTCTCGAAGATCCCGATGGGACGAACGGGACGAATCGACGAGGTCGCGGCGCTCGTCCATTTTCTCGCAAGCCGAGACGCCTCGTATTGCACCGGCCAGTGCTACGATCTCAGCGGCGGACGAGCCACATATTGATAGATAAATGAAAATACGCGATTCTCTTTGATTCGAATGCCGCGGGCGTGTGATCGATGCGCGTTTTTTGGTCGTTGAGAACCGCCCTGGTTTCGGTTAGGTTCAAGAATCGCGATTCACGGGCCGTCAAACGCACAAGGGGATTCTTATGGTAAATCGAGCGAGGATCTTGGTGGGAACGATCGCCGCATTCGCCTTGTTCGTCACGGCTTCGATCGCGGCCGAGCCCGCGAAGGCCGAAGGGCGAAGGCTTTACGTCGCCGAGCCCGGGATTCGCGATTTGCTTGAATACGGCGGCCACGGGCTGCTCGTTTACGATATCGATCGCGGGCATAAGTTGATCAAACGAATTCCGACCGCGGGGTTGAGGCCGAACGGCAAGCCCGATAACGTCAAGGGAGTGTGCGCCTCGGCCGCAACGGGGCGCATTCATATCTCGACAACAAAAACACTGACGTGCCTGGATCTTATCACCGAGAAAATTCTTTGGGAGCGATCTTACGAGGGGGGATGCGACCGCATGGCGCTTTCTCCCGACGGCAAGACGATTTATCTCCCCTCGTTCGAGGGGGATCACTGGAACGTCGTCGACGCGATCGACGGATCGGTGATCGCCAAGATCACCCCCAAATCGGGGGCGCACAACACGGTTTACGGCGCCGACGGCAAGCACGTTTATCTCGCGGGTTTGAAGTCGCCGTTGCTGACGGTCGCCGATCCGTCCAAGCATGTCGCCGAGCGGACCGTCGGGCCGTTTTCGGCGGCGATTCGGCCCTTCACCGTCGACGGTCGCCAAACACGCTGTTATGTCACCGTCAACGGTTTGCTCGGATTTGAAATCGGCGATTTGAAAACGAACAAACCCGTTCAGCGCGTCGTCGTCTCGGGTTTTCAACCCGGTCCGGTGAAACGTCACGGCTGCCCCAGCCACGGCGTCGGCCTCACTCCCGACGAAAAAGAGATCTGGGTCGTCGACGGCCATAACCAACAAGTTCATGTTTTTGATATCACGGTCGAGCCGCCGCGCCAAACGACGAGCATCCCGCTCCGTGATGAGCCGGGCTGGATCACGTTTTCAATCGACGGTCAATATGCTTATCCGTCGACGGGCGAGGTGATCGACGTCAAAACCAAAAAAACGCTCACGACGCTCTCCGACGAAAAAGGATCCCCCGTTTTGAGCGAAAAAATGGTCGAGATCGATTTCGAGCGAGGCAAACCGGTGCGAACCGGCGATCAATTCGGCGTCGGTCGCGTAACCGATCGTTGATTTCTCGATTCGGCGGAACGTTCTGGCCGCGTCGCGGCGTGCCCCGGACGCCCCAGCGGCGTGAGATTTGCATCCCGTTCTGTTGGTGGTAACCGCCGGGCCCGAACGTGGCGACGAGGCGGTGGATTGAATACGGAGTCGCCGTGATGATTCCAATCAGCATGTTGTTAGATGTTGGAACTTCGATTGAGTCGGTCGGT
>JAKBCQ010000300.1 GCA_021807585.1 Planctomycetota bacterium
GCGATTGGTCGCCTTGGACGCGACTCGCCAAAGCCTTTGTGTGCGCATCCTCGGCGCGTCGGACGATCTCTTGTTGCATCAGGATATCGGGCTGATTGGCGATCATAAGCGCGAGCGACGTTTTCCAGTCGGTTTTGACGAGCCGATCCGACGGCTTCTCGACCGTGACGATCCTCCTGTTATCGCTCGGCGGCAGGCCGAGAAGATCGCGCAGTTTGCGCTCGGATGCGATCAGATTGGACGTCGCGGCGATCTCGTCGCGGCGGAATTGTTCGAAAGCCTGTTGAGCTTCGGCGAGTTCGGAGCTCTTCGCACTCCCTTTGTCGTATTCGCCCTGGACTCGTTTGAGAAGCCCCTCGCCAAGCTTAAACGCGGTCTCTCGGCTCCAAACTTCAGTATGAGCCGCGTGCAGCGCCCAATACGCTTGCTCGATCGAGCGAACTCGCGCCGTTACTTGAGACTGAAATTTGTATGTGTTGGTATCTGCATGAACCGGCTCGATCACGATCGTGCTCCAAGCCGCGTCGCTTACAGGTTTGGAGGCGACGACGCGAACCGATCCGTCGTTATCAAGCCCGATCCGGATCGCCTCGGCGAGCGAGAGATTCCAAACTTCGCATCGTTCATCGCGCGTTTCCGCCGGCGCCGAGCACTTCGCCGCGTTCGCGGGTTCGATCGACTTCGTCGCCGCGGCGGGGTTATCGCCGTTCGAATTCGTCAGATCGCCATGTGTGAGCGTCTTGGGGATTGGGATCGTCGGCGGAGCGGGCGCCGAGGTGAGGACGATCGAATCGTCGCGAACGATCACGCTCGCGGTTTCCGATTCGATCTTCGTCGTCGCCGCGGCCGGAGCGATCGAGGGAATCGCCGCGACAATCGTTTGAGCCGTCTTCGCGTCGATCCCCGCGGAGATCGGCTTCGAGGCGAGCGTCGGTTGATCAGGCGCCGAATCGGTTGATACGACCGGAGTCGGCATTTGCGGGCTCGGCTGATTCGCGGCGATTCCGATCGGCGTCGGATCGCCCGGCAGCGGCGGAAGATCGTCGCCGTCGTCAAAATCAGGAACCGCGGGAAGCGTTCGGCTCGGCGCGGGGAGCGTCGGGAAAACGTGTCCCTCAACCCGTGCGACTTTCCATTCGCTCCTATCGTTTCGTTTGATTTGAGCATTTAAATGATTTTTGGATTGAGAGGCTTCGGATCGGTTCGAATCGCTTCGTTTCGGCGTCTCTTTTCGATAAACGCCGCGCTTCACGTCGTCGGGGCTTCGAACCAGAAAAGCGTCTTTCGATGAGGTCGGCTCGATCGCGGCGTCGATCTCCTCGACCTCCGCCGAACCCGCGACGCGGGCGGGGAGGGTGAGCGAAATTGTTACATTTTTACTCGTTAATTCTTTTATCTGTTTCGGGCCGATACCCGTGACGTTTTTGGCGGTGACGACCGCGACGCGTTCGCGGACGACCGAGCCTTTCTTGCCGTTCGACACGGTGTGCATTCCCAGGCTGATCGCGACCGCGCCTTCTTTGGGGATCAGCCATTCGCCCTGAACGCGCGCCTCGGCGAGTTCGGGAACCTCGAAATGCGCCTGCCGCCGCTCGACGTCGACGTCTTGAACCGGAGCGAAAACGGGCCCGGTCGGATAATTTCGATGAATATTAATCACATGAGCGTCATGAAGATTCAGACTGATCAGGGTTCCCTGATCGAGCGATCGACCGCTCATCTTGGCCTCGAAGCTCTCGGGAATTTGGCCGTCGCGCCCGTCGAAGCCGATCTTCGGCGTCGATCCCGCGCCGATGGAGAAGCGCGCCTCGACCGCGCCGAAACGGCGGATCGCGTTGATGTTCACCATAACGTCTTGTCCGGGCTTGGCGACGAGATCGGGCTTCCATTCGACATGATGCGCGCGACGCTTGATCGTTTCGACGACGGTTCGATCGACGACCCAAACCGTCGCGGATTTCTGTATCGAAATGGGTTCGGCCAGATGTTGATCGAAGAGCGTTTTGCGCAAGTCAAAATCGTTCATCTCGTAAATCGCAACACGAAATTGGATCGCCGACGTGCTCGAAGCCGAGCCCGCGGCGGGCGTCGTGCTTGATGAAGCCGCGGCGGTTGTCGCTGTCGAATCCGCGGATGAGGCGCACGTCGCCCCAGGGGCGGCCGTCGCGACCGTCGTGTTGGATGTATCTTTTGGCCCGCCGGGGGTTTCGGCCGGAACCGCCCCCGCCATCGCCGCCCACATCAAAACGTTTAAGGCGAGAACCATCCGCGGACCTCCTTCCATGAAGGTTAAGGGTGAAACGCCCGAGCCGACCGCTCAGCGCCCAAGGCGAGGGGATCATACGGATGTCCCCTCAAGGCGTCAACCGCGGCTTGTCGGCTCGTTCGACCGAAAACTTGAGCTTTTTTTGGAGATCCAATCTCGCGATCGATCCCGATCCCCTTGCGTCACGATCGTGGAACCGTAACCTGGAGAGGTTGCCGGCCCGAGACCCGAGGAATCGATCGATGCCGAAATGGATCCGTGGAAGCGAAGTACGAACGACCGATCT
Organism: Planctomycetota bacterium; assembly: GCA_021807585.1. Classification (GTDB taxonomy): domain Bacteria; phylum Planctomycetota; class Planctomycetia; order Isosphaerales; family Isosphaeraceae; genus JAKBCQ01. The sequence continues at coordinate 2,553 of JAKBCQ010000300.1, forward strand.
TTTGATCGACGCGCTTTTCATCGATCGATGGTCGCCCCGAGCGATGTCGGGGGAGGAATTGACACATGAAGAATTGATGACGTTGTTCGAGGCGGCGCGATGGGCGCCTTCGTCTTACAACGCGCAGCCCTGGAAATTCTTCTACGCGACCCGCCGATCCGAGCACTGGCCGGCGTTTTTTCGCCTGATGGTCGAGTTCAACCAATCGTGGACGAAAAACGCCGCGGCGCTCGTCGTCGTGACGTCTCGCACGGTGTTCGAGCACAACGGCAAGCCCGCGCAAACGCATTCGTTCGACGCGGGGTCGGCGTTTATGAGCCTCGCACTGCAAGGCTGGATCAAGGGGCTCGTCGTTCACGCGATGCAAGGCTTCGATTACAACATGGCCCGCTCGACGCTCAATCTTCCCGAAGAATTTCAGGTCGAGGCGATGATCGCGATCGGCAAGCCGGGCGATCCGAGCGTTCTCGACGACGCGACTCGCGGCCGCGAAACGCCTTCGCAACGGAAATCGCTTGCCGAGATCGTCCACGAAGGGCCGCTGCTTGATGCGTGACGATTCGCGGAGACGAACGACGTTTGACGATCGGTTTTGAAGCGTCGTGGGAACCGAACCGAATCGTCGGGCGCTTCTGATTGTTTTGCTATTGATATTTTGCTATTTTATAAAAGAAAGAGTGAAGCGATGTCGACGCCGAACGAGCTTTATGATCAGGCGGTCGAGCTCAAATCGAAGGGGGATCGCGAGGGGGCGATCGGCAAGTTGGACGAGGCGATCGCGATCGACCCCGATTTCGCGATTGCGCACGGGATGCTAGCCAAGCTTCACGCCGATTTGGCTCGGTCCGAGAAGGCGGTTTACCACGCCAAGCGGGTCGTCGAGATCGAGCCCGACGACACCTTCAGTTACACGGCGCTTTCGGTGATCTACCAGCGGTGCGGGATGATTCCCGAGGCCGAACACGCCAAGGCGATCGCGTATCAAAAACAAATGGGGTTGGAATAAGTTACGGAGGTTGATCGATGCGGGTTCGTCGCGAGCGGTTTCTCTTCGGCTTGAGCATCGGCCTTCGATTCGCCTGTGCGTGCGCCTTTTGGTGCGCCGCGGGTTCGTTCGGCTCGCGTTCGGCTTGCGCCGACGAGACCGACGCATGGATCGAATCGCATCTGGATGAATTTGAGCAATTATATCGGCACTTGCACGCGCATCCCGAGCTTTCGTTCCACGAGGCCGAGACTTCGAAGCGGATCGCCGCCGAGCTGCGGTCGATCGGCGCCGAGACGACGGAGGGGGTGGGAAAATACGGCGTCGTGGGGGTTTTGAAGAACGGACCCGGTCGCGTGTTGTTGCTGCGCAGCGATCTTGACGCGCTTCCCGTCACCGAGGCGACGGGGCTGCCGTTCGCGAGCAAAATCAAGACGACCGACGACGCGGGCGATAAGACGGGGGTGATGCACGCGTGCGGCCACGATGTTCATATGACGAACCTGATCGCCACGGGTAGGTGGTTAAAAGATCATATGTCTGCGTGGTCGGGCACGATTCTTTTCATCGGTCAACCCGCCGAGGAGAAAATCGGCGGAGCGCGCGCGATGCTCGACGACGGGCTTTATCGCCGGTTTCCCAAACCCGATTTCGCGCTCGCGCTTCATGTGGCGCACGACCTTGAAACGGGAAAGATCGGCTATTGTTCAGGACCCGCGATGGCGGGGTCGACCTCGGTCGACGTGATCGTCAAAGGCCGAGGCGGCCACGGCGCGATGCCCCAGAACACCGTCGACCCGATCGTCCTCGCGGCGCTCCTCGTCGTCGATCTGCAAACGATCGTTTCCCGCGAGATCAATCCGATTCATCCCGCGGTCGTCACCGTGGGCGCAATTCATGGAGGAACTAAACATAATATTATCCCTAATGATGTGCATTTGCAATTAACCTTGCGCGCGTTTCGAGACGACGTCCGCGATTTATTGATCGAGGGAATCAAACGCCGCGCGCATGCGCTTGCGCAGGCGCATCGCGCACCCGAGCCCGAGGTGACGATCAGCGACGCGACCCCGCCGACCGTCAACACCCCCGAACTCGTCAAACGCGTCCTCCCCGCGTTCATCCAAGAATTGGGTAAAAACAACGTGATCGAGGTCGATCCGACGATGGGCGCCGAGGATTTCGGCCTCTTCGGCCGCGACGGCGTGCCGACCTTCATGTTCCGTCTGGGTACGATCCCCCCCGCCAAAATCACCGCCTCGCGCGAGAACGGCGAGCCGCTCCCCTCGCTTCACTCGGCGCTCTATCGCCCCGATTTCCGCCCGAGCGTCGCCGTCGCCGTCCGCGCCTGCTCGGCCGCGATCGTCGAACTCCTGCCGCCGAAAAAATAAAGAAAAACGAGATCAATATATTTAATAAATCAATTAATATTAGAGAGCGGCGTATTTCTCTATGACGACATATA
>JAKBCQ010000301.1 GCA_021807585.1 Planctomycetota bacterium
TCTGAACCTCCTTCTCCTACCGACCTTACGGCGATACAGCAGGGTGACTCTGATCGCGAGCCGATAAAGCCACGCCGCGACGTTGTTCGGCGGGGTTCGATCGTCCGATCGTTCGACCGCGGCGAGCGAGATCTCCTGCATCACCTCGTCGAGCGCCTGGGGCTCTCCCAGCCGAGCCAAGACGACGGCTCGCAGCCAGCCGTCGTGTTTTGCCAGGGCGCCCGCCCAATCAAAGCCGTCGTCGCTCGGGCCGGCGACGGCGGGCATCGCGTTTGACGAAGTCATGTTTCAAAAGAGAAGTTGCCGAAGGCGAGATTCTCTTGCGAAGATCTTCGCTGAATCCCCAACCGCGCGCCTCTTGGCTATCATCGCTCCGACGCGTTACGTTGAAAATCGCTTGCAATTAAAACCGCTGGAGCCCGCCGTGGCCGACGACATCCCCCAAGCCATTCTACCCGAGCTAATCCGCGTAATCGCCGACCGCAAGGCGAATCCCCCCGCCCAGCCATCGTATGTCGTCTCTTTGCTAACCGCCGGAACGGCCAAAATTTGCGGCAAAATTACCGAAGAGGCGCGTGAGGTCGTCGAGGCCGCCGACGAACCCGGAACCGAAGGGCGAGCGCACCTGATCCACGAGATCGCCGATCTGCTGTTCCACACGCTCGTTCTGCTGGGACACCGCGACATCGACTGGAGCGAGATCGAATCCGAACTCGCTCGCAGGTTCGGCGTCAGCGGTGTCGTCGAGAAGGAAAATCGAGCCCAAACGCGCAGCCCGAACGCTTAATTTGACCGGGTAATACTCACGATTTTTCGCACGCATCCACTCCAAGTCGCTCACGCCCCTCCTCTCGCGAGATCGACCTCAACAGCTAAATCTATATATAAAAACGTTAGTTGAACAATAGTACGAGTTTTCAATAATATCTCAGATTCTAGATTATTTCTCGTTCCGCGGATCGCTCGCCGCGTGGTAATTGATGACGATTCTTCGGGTTGCGCCGAATCCGTCGACCTCGCCGGAGAGCCAAAAACCCGGCAAAAACCGGACTTGACATTTCAAGCGAAATCGTGAGGAGGCCGATTGAGATCATGACGGATGATTGTCATCCTGGGGTATCGGTCGAGTTCGCGGCCAGGAGGGCCTACGAGTCGACGCGATCCACGCGGCGCCGTGATCCTCACGCGCGGAGGTGGTACGTGAGGTGTGACGGTTGTTCGGATTGTCATAGCGATGGATCCGTTTCACCGAGTGAGGAACCCACCGTGCCCACGTGCAATCGTATCAGTCGACGCGGTTTAATCGTGTTCGCTTCGATCGTCCCCCTGTTCGGATGGGGGCTCGACGCGACCACCGTGAAGGCCGTCGCGGCGTCGCGTCAGACGCCGATCGTCGAAGCCGTGAGGAAGGTTCAGCCGTCGGTCGTCAGCATCTCGAGCGAGCGGAAAGCGGCGTCGACGACCCGCTGGCCCTTTAACGCCGAAGAATCGCAACGACCAAGAGTCAACGGGATGGGGTCGGGAGTCGTCGTCGATTCCCGCGGCTACATCCTCACCAACCATCACGTCGTCGATAAGGTCCAGGGAATCGTCGTCCGGTTTCACGACGGTTCGGTCGTCGCCGGACGCGTGCTGCAATACGACGAGGCGATGGATCTCGCCATCCTCAAAGTCGATACCGAGCGTTCCCTCACGCCGATCGCCGTCGGTTCGTCCGCCGATCTCATGGTGGGCGAAACCGTCATCACGATCGGCAACGCCTTCGGTTACGAAAACACCGTCTCCGCGGGGATCGTCTCGCAGCTCAATCGCAACGTCACCCTCTCGGATGAACAAGTTTACAGAAACTTGATCCAAACCGACGCGAGCATCAACCCCGGCAATTCGGGAGGGCCGCTCGTGAACATCAACGGCGAACTGATCGGGATCAACGTCGCCGTGCGGGCGGGGGCGCAAGGCATCGGCTTCGCGCTGCCGATCGACGACGTCAAGGCGTCGGCCGCCGAGATGATGAGCACACGACGACTCGCGGGAACGTGGCACGGCCTAATCGCAACCGAAAAAATGACCCCCAACGGAACGCAGGTGTATCTCACCGATATCCAGAGCGGCAGCGGAGCGCAATCCGCGGGCTTTCAAAAAGGGGACGAGATCGTCAAGGTGGGCGGATTCCCCGTCTCGAACCGGCTCGATATCGAACGGGGCCTGCTCGACGCCAAACCGGGCAAACAGGTTGAAGTCATCGTCCGTCGCGACGGCGTCGAAAAAGAGATCCCCCTCGAAGTCCAACCCCTCGCTCGCTCTACGGTATCGACCGGCGAACGCGTGTGGCGACTTTTGGGCCTCAAAACGACCCCCGTCGGCGCCGAATACACCGCCGCGGCGTCCGATAAACTCCGAGGCGGATTGTATGTGCAATCGGTTCTGCCGAAAAGCGCCGCGGCTCGCGCCAATATCGCCAGGGGCGATATCCTCGTCGGCCTCAACGTCGGCGACCGTCACTGGGAAACGATCCATCCCGATAATGTGATCTACATCCTGAAACAATCCGAATCGGTCGGCGCGACCACGATCCAATACTTCATCATCCGCCAGAACAAGATTTATCCCGGCATGCTCGAACTGACCGAAAGCCTCCTCACAAATCTGCACCGGTGAAAGCATCTTTGAATCATCAACAAATCGTATCCGAATCGGGAGGGGTCGATGAAAATCGTGATCGCTCCCGATAAGTTCAAAGGCTCGCTCTCCGCGGCGCAAGCCGCGGCGGCGATCGCGAAAGGCGTCCGCAAGGCCGCTCCCGATGCGATCGTCGATTCGGCGCCGATGGCCGACGGCGGCGAGGGAACCGTAAACGCGCTCGTCGCGGCGACGTCGGGTTCGATCCGAACCGCGATCGTCACGGGTCCGCTTGGAGAACGCGTCGAGGCCGCCTACGGCATCCTCGGCGACGGTTCAACCGCCGTCATTGAAATGGCAGCCGCCGCGGGGCTCGTCCTCGTTCCAATCGAACGTCGCGATCCCACCAAAACAACGACGATCGGCGTCGGCGAATTGATCCTCGACGCCGTCCAAAACGGCGCCAAACGCGTCATCGTCGGCATCGGCGGCAGCGCCACCAACGACGGCGGCGCGGGACTCGCCCAAGCCCTCGGTTACCGCTTACTCGACGAAAATGAGGAACCGATCAATCCCGCGGGAGGAACGCTCGATCGGCTTGCCAAAATCGAGATATCCCGACGTGATCGCGCTCTTGATCCTATAACAATCGATATCGCGTGCGACGTCGACAACCCACTCTGCGGCCCCAAAGGCGCCTCGGCGATCTACGGCCCGCAAAAAGGGGCGTCTCCCGCTATGGTGGAACTCCTCGACCGCAATCTCGCTCATTTCGCGGCGATCATCGAACGTGATCTGGGCGTAGCGATCCGCGACCTTCCCGGAGCGGGCGCCGCGGGAGGCCTGGGAGCGGGACTCGTCGCGTTCGCTCATGGACGCCTGGTACGCGGAATCGACCTGATCGTCGACGCCGTCAAACTCGCCGATCGTCTCCAAGGCGCCTCGCTTTGCCTCACCGCCGAAGGCTCGCTCGACCGCTCGAGCGCGTTCGGCAAAACCGTCGTCGGCGTTTCCCAAATCGCCGGAGACAACAACATCCCCGTGATCGCGCTCGCGGGGACGATCGGACCCGGCGCAGAAGACGTCCTCAAAGCCGGAATCGACGCCTATTTCAGCATCTGCCCCGGCCCGATCACCCTCGATGAAGCCGTCAAAAACGCCGCCGAACTCCTCGAACACGCCGCCGAACACGCGCTCCGAGCCTTCCTCGCGGGATGTCGCCGACGATAAGATAAGATCAAAGAAAAAACCAACCGCCAACCGATCCGCGCAACCATAAGAATCAACCGACATGTCTCAAAATCCCGATATCCACGCGCTTACTAATGAAGATCCACCGACAGGCGAATTCGAACTGATCGGGTGGATCAGACGCCGCACCGGGGCGCTTCCGAAAGTGCGCCTCGGAATCGGCGACGACGCCGCCGAAATCGACTTATCCGCCGATACCAGGTCGATCCTCGTCGCGACCGACATGCTGATCGAAGGACGTCATTTCACGCTCGACACCGCGTCCCCGCGACAAGTCGGATACAAAGCGATGGGCGTGAATTTATCGGACATCGCCGCGATGGCGGGGAAGCCGATCGCCGCGTTTGTCGCCGTCGCGCTTCCCAGATCGCACGGAATCGAGATCGCCCGCGAACTCTATCTCGGCCTCGAAGACTCGGCCCGCGAGCATCAAATCGCGATCGCCGGGGGCGATACCAATTCGTGGCACGGACCGCTCGTTTGCAGCGTGACAATCCTCGGCGAGCCGACGCCTCCCCGAGCCGTCACGCGCCGCGGCGCAAAACCCGGCGATCGTATTTTTGTTACGGGTCCGCTCGGCGGCAGCCTAAGGGGCCGTCATTTGCACCCCGCTCCAAGGTTGAAAGAGGCTCAATCGATTCATCGCAATGTGTCGATTCACGCGATGATCGATATCTCCGACGGGTTGACCGCCGATCTCGGCCATATCCTCGAAGAAAGCGGCGGTTTGGGAGCGATCCTCGACGCCGATGCCATCCCAATTCACCCCGACGCAATCTTCGAGAGCGCCCGCGACGGCCGAAGCCCGCTCGAACACGCGCTCGGCGACGGCGAGGATTTTGAGCTCTGTTTCACCGTCGATCCCGCCGATTCGGCAAGATGGATTTCGGAATCACAATCCGCGTTCAAGCCGATCCAGATCGGATCAATCCGAGCCGAGCCCGGAATCGCGCTCCGCTTGACCGACGGTTCCTCTCGTTTGATCACCCCGAAAGGCTTTGATCATTTTGACATTAAGTGACGCTCATGAAACGGCACACCTGGAAAAGCGACTCCGAGATCGACACCGAACGATTGGGACAAGCGATCGCCGCGGTCGTCGACCCGGGGACGACGA
>JAKBCQ010000302.1 GCA_021807585.1 Planctomycetota bacterium
AGCCTTATCGCAAGCCGATCGACGAGGAGTGGTACGGTTGGAGGCCGATGACTTACGACGGATTGCCGATCATCGATCGCGCTCCGGCGCTCGATGAGAACGTTTGGATCGCGGCTGGTCACAACATGCTGGGGATTTCGATGGCGCCGGCGACGGGGAGGTTGATCGCCGAGCTGATCGCGGGAGTGAAGCCGTTTATCGACGTCGCTCCGTATCGCGTTTCGCGGTTCGCGTGACGGTTCGTTCGGAGTTGATTCCGCGGGTTCGGCATCACGCGGGGGCTTGTCCGCTCGGTTCGCCGCCTTTATTCTAGCGGATCGAAGCCGCGAGCGATCGCGGCGAGGAGCTCTCGGCCGAATCGAGCGGGGCGAGAGCGGGGTCGATCGTCGGTTCGTCGGCCGTTATATCGGCATGTTTACGATTGAAACTTTAAAGAATTCGAGATATCGTTATGCCGGTATTTGATCATGCCGAGGCGATTCGGGCGACTGAGGCCGCCGAGGCGAAGGGGCTTTTATCGGCGAGTGCGGCCGCGAACATTCGGCGTTGGCTCGTCGAGCCGCCGTTCGTCGCGTATCTTCCTTCGCTTCTCGCCGATATCGCCGCGGCGAACTGGAAGGCGCTCGACGACGCGTTCTACGCGGTTCTCGAATTCGGCACGGGGGGACGGCGGGGCCGGATGCATCGCGTGGGGACGAACGTTCTCAACGAACGAACGATCGCAGAAAGCGCCCGAGGTCTAGGCGATTATATCAATACACGAAAGGCCGATGGGGCTCCTCGATCGTGCGTGATCGCGCGCGACACGCGGCATAACTCGCCCGAATTCGCGCGGATGTGCGCCCGCGTGCTCGCCGCCGCCGGATTTAAGGTCTATTTATTTGATGAATATCGATCGACGCCTCTTCTTTCGTTCGCGGTCCGATATTTGGGGTGTGACGGCGGGATCATGATCACGGCTTCGCACAATCCTCCTTCCGATAACGGGTTTAAATGTTATAATTCGGCCGGCGGTCAGGTCGTTCCTCCCGACGATTCGGGAATCATCGAGCGGGTGAAGCTCGCTTCGGACCGGATCATCCCCGAGAAGCCTTTTGATCAAGCGATCGCCGACGGGTCGATCGTTCTGGTTCAAGATGATGTGGATCGCGCTTATATTTCATCGGTGTTGAGCGCGTCGGTGGGAGACGCGCGTGATTTATCGATCGTTTACACGCCGATGCACGGGGTTGGGGAGACTTCGGTCGCGGCTTCGTTGCTCGCGGCGGGTTTTGATCGGTTGAACGTATTGGCTTCGCAGCGGACGCCCGACGGCGATTTCCCCAACGTTCCCGGACATGTGTCGAATCCCGAGATTCCCAAGACGCTCGCCGCGGCGATCGCCGAGGCGCGAGCGACGGGGGCGGATCTTGTTTTGGCGAGCGATCCCGACGCCGACCGGATCGGCGTGGGTTTACCCGTTTCGCGCGACGTCACCGGAGAGTGGACGACGCTCGACGGCAATCAGATCGGCGCGTTGCTCGCGGCGTTTGTGATCGAGCGGGTGAAGGCCGCGGGCGCGCTCGATCCGGCTTCGCAATATATCGTAACGACGCTTGTCACGTCGCGGATGGCGCGGGCGCTCGCGGCTTTGGAAGGCGTTCGCGCCGAGGACGATCTGCTGGTCGGGTTCAAGTGGATCTGTCAACGGATCGATCAGGTCGGGCCCGCCGGGTTCCTTTTCGGGTTCGAGGAATCGCACGGATACCTGCGAGGGACTTACGCCCGCGATAAAGACGCGTCGGTGGCGTCGCTCCTTTTCGCCGAACTCGCCGCCGAGCAAAAACGCCGCGGCCGCACGGTACTCGAATATCTTGATGAATTGTACATGAAAGTTGGCCATTATGGCGAGCATTTGATCAACAAGACATTTGAGGGACGCGAAGGAGCGGGAGTCATTCAAAAGTTGATGGCGGCTTTTCGGACGGCGCCGCCGCGGGAAATCGGCGGGCTCGGGGTTCTTGAGGTTCACGATTACAAAACGCACGAGATTCGTTCGCTCGATCCCAAAAACCCCGTCAAGCCGCTGCCGCAACCTTCGGGAGATTTGCTGATTTTTGAGCTTGATCAGGCCGACGTTCGGTTCGCGGCTCGTCCTTCTGGGACCGAGCCGAAGATTAAGTTTTACTTGTTCGCGAGGAGCGATATTGTCGCCGGGGATCTTTCCGCGGCGAAGCTGCGAACGAAGGATCGACTTGACCGAATGACCCTGGACATCGAACAATACATCGCCGACGTCGTGAACGCGCCCTAACGGAGAGCGACGTCGAGCGGAGCGACCTCCCGGTGTCCAAGGACGACCAGACCGAGAACGAGACGGAATTACACGAAGATCGTACGCCAGGCGATCGACCGGCACGGGTTCGTCGAACGCGGGGCGTCGTCGTCGAAATCGACGGTTCGAGCGATGAGGCGGTTGAGATCGACACGACTCGCCATGCGGAAGCGTCGACGATCGAAACCCCTTCGCCCGTCGAGATCGAGATCGAAGTTGAACGGTCGAACGCGTCGGCCCTGAATTCGGGAGATGAATCCACAGGTAATGAGATCTTTGTTCCGCCGTCGTCGTCGGGTGAAGCGGATTCTTTGTTAACGGCGGGGGAAACGGATCGATCCGATGAAGGTCCGAAGTTGAAGGTGCGATCGTTCCCGACGGTTCCCGGAGTCTATTTGATGAAGGACGCGCAGGGGCGCGTCATTTATGTGGGGAAGGCGAAGAATCTGAGGGCTCGCGCGTCGTCATATTTTCAGAAGACCGCGGCGCTCGATCGTCGCGTCGCGGATTGGGTCGACGAGATCGCCGACATCGATTTTCTCGTGGCCGACGACGAGGTCGACGCGCTCCTCATGGAGGCTCGGCTTGTCAAAGACATTCAACCCAAGCACAACGTCGACCTCAAAGATGATAAATCATTCCCATATCTTCAGATTACTACCAACGAAGATTTCCCGCGGGTGAACTTCACGCGCGAGCCGCGCGATCGGGGAGTGAAGCTTTACGGTCCGTTCCCGCGAGCCAAAAGCCTGCGAGGAGCGATCCAGGTTCTTCAACGCATTTTTAAATTTAGAACATGTTCATTAGATATTGAAGAGGACGATCCGCGTTGGCGTTGGTTTCGTCCTTGTTTGTTGCATTCGATCGATCAGTGCACGGCGCCGTGTAATTTGAGCGTCGACCGCGATTCGTATCGCAACGACATTCGCCGGTTGAAGTTGTTTTTGGAGGGCAAGAAGGATGCGGTGATCGAGGAGATGGAGGCCGAGATGAAGGAGTCGAGCCGGTCGCTGTTGTTTGAGAAGGCGGCGCGGCTGCGTGACGAGATCAAGTCGTTACGGAATTTGAGCCTGCGGGGGGATCTTGCCAAGCACGCGCAGCCCGAGGTGTTTTATGTCGATCCGGCGCGTGGGCTCGCGGGTTTGAAGAAGGTTCTTCATCTCGATTCGAAGCCGAGGACGATCGAGGGGGTCGATATCGCCCACCTTGGGGGAACCGAGACGGTCGGTTCGCTGGTGACGTTTATCGACGGTTTGCCTTTCAAGCCGGGGTATCGGCGGTATAAGATCAAGACGGTTCCCGGGGTCGACGATTTTGCGTCGATCCGCGAGGTTGTCGACCGAAGGATCCGAGGGATTCAAGAACGCGACGAGCCGATGCCCGATATCTTATTGATCGACGGCGGCAAGGGGCAGCTTTCGTCGGCGCAGGCGGCGCTCGATGCGCTCAAGGTCGTGAATACGACGTTGATCTCGCTCGCCAAGCGCGACGAGGAGATTTTCGTCGTCGGTCGATCCGAGCCGATCGTCCTTCGACGTCGTTCGTTCGCGCTTCGCCTCTTGCAATATGTTCGCGACGAGGCGCACCGTTTCGCGCAGCATTATCATCATATACTTCGTCGAAAAAGAACATTCGACGAAGAGACGGAATGACGTTTACACTTTTATATTTCATAAATAGTTAAAGAACAAGCATGATTCTTGTCACGGCTTCGGGATTGGGCAGGCAATTCGCCGGCGCTCCCGTGTTCAACGATTTGAAGTTTGAGATTCGCGCGGGGGAGCGGATCGGACTTGTCGGACCCAACGGCGCGGGGAAGACGACGTTGCTCAAGCTGTTGGCTCGCGCCGATCAGGCCGATTACGGATCGCTTTCGATCCGGTCGGGGATCACGGTCGGTCTGTTGCGCCAAGAGCCCGATTTTTCGACCGACGCGACGCTTTTCGAGGTGGCGCGGTCGGGGTTGGGTTCGGTGATCGAGCTTCAGCAAGAGCTCGAGGAGGCCGCGGGGGAGCTCGCGGAGGCCGAGGACGAAGCCGATCGCGACCGAGCCTCGCGGCGTTACGACGAGATCCATCATCTCATCGACCACCAGGACGGTTACGCGATCGATCACCAGGTTGAGAACGTGCTTGGGGGGCTCGGGTTCGCCACGATCGATTTTCATCGCCGCGCCTCGACGTTTTCGGGGGGGCAGCAATCGCGAATGATGCTCGCCAAGCTATTGTTAGAGAACCCCGACCTGATGCTGCTCGACGAGCCGTCGAATCATCTCGATATCGAAACGACTTCATGGCTTGAGGATTATCTGACGCGACGGAACGTCGCGATGGTGATCGTGAGCCACGATCGATACTTTCTGGATAAGGTGGCGGTGAAGATCTGGGAGCTGCACGACGGCCGAATCACCGCTTATCCCGGCAATTACTCGCGCTATTGGAAGCTCCGCGGCGAACGCGCCAAGGTATTAGAACGCCAATATGAGAAACAACAAGAGACGATCGCCGATCTTCAAGATTACATTCGTAAATATTCGGCGGGTCAACGAGCCAAGCAGGCGCACGATCGCGAGAAGAAGCTCGCTCGGGTCGAGACGGTCGAGCTGATCCGCGACATCGAGGCGCCCGTGATGGGCTTCGGCGAGGTCGATCGAGCCGGCGATATCGTGAT
>JAKBCQ010000303.1 GCA_021807585.1 Planctomycetota bacterium
GGCCAGGCCGAGCGCGATTTTCGAGCGAACAACGTTTCCCCACGCGTCGGGACGCGATCGGAGTTTCTCAAACGCATCGACAGCTTCGGAGTATTTACCTGTTTGCAACAGATCACTCGCCGCGGCGATTTCTCGCTGGGGAGCGGGTGCTTTCGAGGCGGGCGCCGCGTGGGTCGAGGAGACGATCATCCCGATCAGCAAAACGGTGGTCGCCATGCGGAATCACCTCGGTGAGAAAGACGGCGCCTCGGTCGCATTCGGAGCGGTCGAACCGAAACGCGAACCGAATCAACCGGGAACCAGCCGAACAGGCTCGGATCAAGCGAACAGGTTCAATTTATCACAATCGATTCCGAACGGGCTAGGGGGTGGAGAAGGTCGTTCAGGCTCGACTCGGCGGCTCGAAGCGAGCAAGTTATCGCCGCGATCGATCGGCAAAGCCGTCCCAAACACACACGATCGCTCTATTTGGCGTCGTCGGTACGAATATCCTGGATTGCCCATCTTGAAACCGCGTTCCCAAAGCGTACAATCGGCATGCCGACCGCGATTTGACGGAACGAGGAGCGATCGGCCGTCGCGATTTCCCCCCGTATTGGAATCTTCAATCAAGCCGATCGCGACGATTCTTTCGACGGCGTGATCATACTACGGTTATCGATCGGCGTCGGAGTCGGGATTTTCATCGAGCGACGCCCGGTTTTGATGAACGACCCCGCGGCCGATCGATCTGGAGATTTGCATCGATGAACATAACAAAATGCTCTTTGCGTTCGCCGAAACGCGCCCGCGTTCTGGTTGAGACTCTCGAAGAGCGATCGTTGATGAGTTATGGAGTCGCGGGAAGCCCCCCGCCTCCTTTACCTTTGTCCGGGGCCGCTCCGTTTCGGATGGGGGCGTTTATCGAGAAGGTGGGACCCGGATTCGTCTCCAAGACGCCCGATTTTTATGCGCATTACACCGGCCCGCGGTTTCCGTACCTCGATCCAACGGGCTTGCGCGCGATCGTGATCAATCAGGGACAATCGCTATTTCTCCAGGGAAATCTGGCGGGTCCGATCATTCCCTCGATCAATCAAGGGGGTGTACTTCCAACATATGTGTTTGGGATTAACCGCGGCGGCGCGACTTATCCCGGGCCTTTTCCCGGCAAGGGGAACGTCAAATTCGACGCGGTCGTGATCATCGCCGCGACGCCCAACGGATTCGTGGGCGGCGTGACTGATATCACCAACGGCATGAAGACGACGCTCACTCCCGGTTCATTCCAGATTCGAGGAAACTCGGTCTCGGCGATCGTTCCTTTGACGTCGCTCCCTTCGACGGGAGTGGCGCCCGTGAATTATCAGGTGAATTTTTGGACACGATCCGCGCCCCCCTCCGCGGGCGCGGACGCGATCGGCGGATTCGCCCCCGAGAATTCCAACGCCCCCGTCGGCGCCATCTTCGGCGGCCCTCCGGTTACACCAATCGGTCGGATTATGAATTATCAACCTCCCTTTCTAACCGCGAACATCGGGCCCGGCTTCGCGCAAAAGTCGCCGCGGTTTTATCCGCTTTACATGGGGCCGCAAACCCCTGATTTGAACGCCGTGGGAGTCTCGGCGACGATTACGACGTTCGGACAAGTGCTGATGCTTAAGGGGACGATGCAAGGGGCGATTCCCACGCACCCGATGAACGCGAGCCAATCGGCGTTCTACGTGTTCGGGATCAACCGCGGAAGCGCGACATATCCCGGGCCTTTCCCCGATCGCGGCAATATCCTCTTCGATTCAGTCGTGTTCGTCAGCGATCAACCGTCGGGGCTTACCGCGAACGTCGTCAATCTGACGACCGGTGCTGAAACCGCGTTGCCTGGCCAATACGCGAGCATTCGCGGGAACACGGTTCAGGTGTTGGTTCCGACCTCGCTCTTGCCGTCGACCGGGGCGCTTCTTTCTCAGTACACCGTCAATCTCTGGCCGAGGAATGTCCTCAACTTGCATTCGAACAACGTGATTTCGAGCTTCGTTCCCGAATACGGCGACGTCACCGTCGCGACGCGTTATTTCCGCTTCTAAACGATGAACGCGTGATTAAGAATCGGCGTCCGCGGCGCATTCCGGAGCGCGGACGTCGGGCCGAGCGTCGATCGCTCGGCCCTTTTTTTTTCGACCCGATTGTCGAGCCGGTATCGATTCAAAACTTGATAACTCATGAAAGAATTCGTCGGATCGCCGAGACGAACACTCGGAAACTTGGCGAGGAGTTTCGGTCGGGGTCGAGACGCCCTCCGATCGCCTCGGCGTCGGCCAATTTCCGTAAACCCTTTGCATATCCTGAATCCTTCAACAAACGGTCGAGAGCCTTCCAAGTACCTCCTGGAATCGCATCGGGATCCCTGTATTTCCTTCGATTCAATAAGTTCATAAATATCTTTGGATAAACTGTCCGGATGGCTTTGACGTCGCCGAAGTACCAGGCTTCGAGCTCTTGCACGACGATTCGGGCAATTACCAGATGAGCGACGCCCGCGGCTTCGGCGTCGTCGACGATTCGTTTTTTCAAGCTTCGACAATCGGCGCCGTTGGAATTGATCATCACAATAATACGCCAATCTTTTGTTTGGTTATCATGTTTGAATCGGGCGGCGTAACCTTTTAAACGCATTGGTAAATTCTTTAATAAATCGCTTTTGCCATGAAAGGCGTGTGTGGCAAATGTATGAGGCGGTTGAATCAACTTGGGTAAAAACCGGTCGAGCGCGGCTTGAGCCGAAGGATCCTCAAGAAGGAATTCGATATTCATCACGGTTTACCCCGGCGGAATTGATCCTCGGTCCAAAGATCGCCGAGCGCCGCGCCTTCTCGAACGAATTCGGGAATGCCGCTGATTTTGTCGGCGCGTTCGATCGTCGCGAATCCCGTGTCGGGATCGCGATCCATAATCCAAAGTTCTTCGGGACGCAGCGAATTCACGAGCCTGGGCGAGTACGTTGAGACGAAAACCTGGGTTTTCGTCGAGTGCGATCGAAACTCTTCGACGAGAATGTCCAAAAGCCGCGGATGAAGTCCGTTTTCGGGTTCCTCGATGCATAATAGAGGAGGCGGATCGGGATCCATTAAAAGGGCAAAGTACGCCAGCATTTTGATCGTTCCATCTGAAACGAATTTCGCCAGGAAAGGATCGTTGAAAGGACCGTCTTTAAAACGCAGCACGAGGCGACCGTCCTCGGTTCGTTTGGAATCGACGCTTTCGAGTCCTGGTATTTTTTTGGTCACTCGGTCGAGAATCTCTTTGAGGATTTCGGGTTTGTCCTCGGCCAAATATTGAATGACGTTGGGGAGATTCTCGCCGCTGCGCGAAAGATGCTCCTTGGCGCCCGCTTCGGGAATTTGTCGCGCCTGTTCGGGAACAAAATAGGATAAAAACCAGCCTTCGATAAATCGGCTGAGACTCGCGATTCGCGGGTTCTCGCCGAATTGCCCCAAAGCCTTGACCGCGAGAATATCCGAGCTGTCAAGATTGACGTCGATTTTCTCGTCATCGGTTTCCGGATCTTTTCCCGTAATCGCTTGACCGACGCCTTTTTTCATATCAAGAAATCGAAACGGCTGGCCGGATAGCTTTCTTTGTTTCCACATCAAAATCTCTTGTGTGATTTCTGGTTTTTCTTTGACGGAATCAATCGATAAAATATAAGTTATAAGAGGAGAGAGTGCTCGTTTATTGATCAAGAAATCGCTTTCTCGGTATTGAATTTCGAATTCGATCGGCTCCGAAGCGCCGCGCGATCGCAATTCGCGAAACCGTCCGCGCGGCTCGAGAGCCTTGCGGACGTTCGTTTGCAGCGAATCGGAGAGGAAGCCGAAGACGTCGAAAAGCGTCGATTTGCCGCAGCCGTTGGGACCGAGTACCACGTTTAACGGTTGCAAATCGTCGAGCGCCAGATCCTTCAAAACGCGATAATTCTTAACTCGCAATTTCTTGATATAAGGCATGCGGCGACGTCTCGGCTTTCTTGATCAAATGAATTCGTTGATCAAATTTTCAAGCATTTCTTGCCGGCCGCTGGGGTTGGGCGCGGCTTCGCCTTTGGGGGCGATGTACGCGTCGAGATCGGCGAGCGTCGCCTTGCCCGATTCGACCTTGCGAGCGAGGTCGCCGTTCCAGCTTGAATAACGCTCGGCGACGAACGCCGCGAGCCTGCCGTCCTCGCGGATCGCGTGCGCGATCTTGAGCCCGCGAGCGAACGCGTCCATTCCGCCGATGTGCGCGTGGAAGAGGTCGATCGGTTCAAAGCTTTCGCGGCGAACCTTGGCGTCGAAATTGATCCCCCCCGTCGAAAAGCCCCCCATTTTGAGGATCACCAGCATGCACTGCGCAGTCAGGTAAATATTGGTGGGGAATTGATCGGTATCCCATCCCAGCATGGGATCGCCGGTGTTGGCGTCGATCGACCCGAGAGCGTCGGCGGCGACCGCGACTTCGAGCTCGTGCATCATCTCGTGGCCCGCGAGGGTTGCGTGATTCGCCTCGATGTTGAGCTTGAAGTGCGGCGTGAGGTCATAAGACCTGAGGAAATTGAGGCACGCCGCGGCATCCGAATCATACTGATGTTTGGTGGGCTCTTTGGGTTTGGGTTCGATGTAAAACGTTCCCTTGAAGCCGATTTGCTTTTTGTAATCGACCGCCATGTGGAGGAACCTGCCCAGGTGGTCGATCTCGCGTTTGATGTCGGTGTTGTAAAGCGTGGAATAGCCTTCGCGTCCGCCCCAAAAGGTGTAGCCCGCGCCTCCGAGTTCGTGAGTGACTTCGAGCGCCTTTTTCACCTGCGCTCCGGCGAAGGCGAAGGCGTCGAAATTGGGGCTCGTCGCGGCGCCGTGCATGTAGCGCGGGTTCGAGAAGAGATTCGCCGTTCCCCACAACAGCTTGATCCCGGTACGCGCCTGCTCTTCTTTCAGCACCTTGGCGACGGCGTCGAGATTGGCGTGGCTTT
>JAKBCQ010000304.1 GCA_021807585.1 Planctomycetota bacterium
TTGTAACAAAGCCCGCGCGCCAGATAAATCTTGCCGATTCCCCCCGAATGGAGGAACGCCATCGCGTCTTGAATCCCCTTGTGGCTGCGGCATTGCGTTCCCGTTTGAACGACGCGGTTGTACTTGCGCGCAGCCTCCACCATCCGCCGCCCCTCAGTCACATTATGACTGACAGGCTTCTCAACATAAACATCTTTGCCCGCCTGACAACCCCAGATCGCGGCGAGAGCGTGCCAGTGATTGGGGGTCGCGATCGAGATCGCATCAATGCCTTTGTCTTCAAGCAACTTGCGGATATCTTGAAAATACGGCACGGGCTTGCCGTACTTCTTTTCGAGCGTGCGCTGCGCGCGACCGATCACGTTGGAATCGACGTCGCAAATCGCGACGACGCGCGCGTCTTTTTGACGAGTCAGGCCGGCGATGTGATCGCCCCCTCGTCCGTTCACCCCCACGACCGCGACGTTCACCACGTCGTTCGCCGAGACGGGCTTGGAATCGGGCGAATCGCCCGCTTCGGATTCACGCGATGAACCCGTCATCGCGAGCCCCGCGGCGAGCGCCGCGGATTGCTTGAGAAACACTCTTCGTTCGATCGGCTGCATGGCGGGAACTCCGTGAGAAATCGGAGGGAATCTCGCCATTTCAACCGAACCGTACGCGCAAATCAAGAACCGCGTTCGACTTTCTTGGATCGGCGTAAATACCGTGAACGTTCATAAAATTTAATGATATCCATTATTTTTGATGAGAAGACCGAAACCCCTCCCGTTCGCGAATTCACGGCGATCTTGAGCGGATTTACGGCGATCCTCATCGAGGCCGATCGTCTCTCGATGTCTCCTCAATCGCGTCGAGCCGATCGAGCAGCCGTCCGACGACCCGGTCGCACGTGTTCGCATGAGCATGCTCGGCCCGCGCGAAGCCGCGTCCGTCGTCCGAGCCCGACTCCAAAATCGATCGAGTCGCGTCGATGAACGCGTCGGCGTCGTCCGAAACGTGGAAATAATCGCGATAAAGCGCGCATTCGGGAAGCGCCGTCGAAACGATCGGGCGCCCGGTCCCCATATAATCGATGATTTTCGTCGGACAACACGCGACGTTAAACCGATGATCGACGCGATAAGGTATTAAACAAATATCAAATGCTTGAATATATCTTGCGATTTGGGCGTTCGCACGGCGGCCGACGAACCAAACGTTCGGCTTTTGTTCGAGGGTTCGTACGGCTTCGATCCAGGCGGCTTCGTTCCGATCGGTTCGGGGTCGATCGCCGATCAGTACGATTGAAGCGTGTGGAAGTTCGCGAGCAAGCCGGTCGAGCAGCGCCCAATCGAGCCGATCCTCGAGCGACCCCACGAACCCGAGCACGGGACGCGGGATGTGCGCCAGATCGATTGGAAGCTCGGCGGGTCGATCGCTCGCGATGAAACCCGCGCGCGAAGCCGGCAAACCGTGGGGAAAATGCTCGATTCTCGCGGCGGAGGGGGGAATCAGATCGCGCAGCAAGTCGCGCCGCAATCGCGATACGCATACCGTCAAATCGGCCTTCGCCACGGCCTCGCGCTCAAGATTCTCAATTATTTTCGCATGTTTTTTCCAGTAAAGCGAGTAATCGTCGATATTAAAATAGATCAATCGATCGACTTCGAGCATCTGATAAAGATAAATATAATGCGGATATGTGATCACTAAAGTGAGATCGAGATCGGGCGCGTGCTCTTCGCGCCATCCGCGGACGGCGCGGGCGATCGGTCTCATGCCGATTTTTGGATACGATTTCATCCATCCCGTGGGGAGCACGAGTTCGCGCCGCCAAAGGTTGGGCGCGATCGATTCGAGGGGTCGTTTGAAACGCAGCGGGGAGATTCCGCGGCGGATTGCATTTTGATAATCGATGCACGTTAATAAGAGCGTCGAGCCGCGTTCGGCGGGAATCGCCGAGAAGAGGTCGGCGGTCGTGTACCAGCCCGCGTCGGCGACGACGATTGCGCGCCGTTTGGGGCGCCTTGGAACGCTCGAGCCGTTCGCGTGTTCATGCTCGATCGTCACGGTCGTCTCGATATTCACACGTAGATCCTCCTTGATTCGTGTCGAGCGAACTTCGAGCCGCTCGGGACCGACGGCTTCGATCGAGGCGGCTTGCGCGGCCCGCATTCGTTTGCGATCGAACGAAACGTAATCGAGATCCATCGCGGTTGTCAACGCGTCGAGAAGCCGGCTCGTCACGCTCGGCCCACTTGAACTTTACCTCGCCCGCGAGCAAACTGCATGAACGTGCCGACCTGGCGAAATCGACGAGGAATGCGGTATGATCATTGAGGTTCGACTCTTCGCCGACGCCAAACAAAAGCTCGGCGCCGCGATCGTTACGGTCGAACTCAACGAGCCCGCGACCGTCGCCGATCTGAAACGATCGCTCGCAAGCCGCAACCATGAACTGGGAAGAATGCTGAGATCGTGCCTCATCGCGGTCGACGAGGAATACGCCGACGATTTCGCCTCGATCAAACCGGGCGCCGATATCGCGCTCATCCCTCCCGTGAGCGGCGGATCAATCAAAACTCGCTCGACGTCGAGGTTTTCAAGAAATTGACGCGCCCTTACACTATATGAATAACCATATGATTGATATTGTGGAAACGACGATCGATCATCACGCGCTCGTCGAGCGGGTTCGCTCGAATGCGGCGGGGGCGGTTTGCTCGTTTTTGGGGACGACGCGCGAAGTCACGGGAGTGAGGCGGACGAAATCGCTCGAATACGAGGCGTATCGCTCGATGGCGCTGAAAAAAATGGCCGAGATCGACGCCGAGGCGCGGCGACGCTGGCCGATCGTCGAATCGGCGATCGTCCATCGGGTCGGCGTCGTCGAACTCGGCGAGATCAGCGTGGTGATCGCGGTAAGCTGTCCGCATCGAGACCAGGCTTTCGAGGCGTGTCGCTACCTGATCGATGCGCTCAAAGCATGCGTGCCGATCTGGAAAAAAGAAACTTGGGCCGACGGAAACGAAGATTGGATCCATCCGGGACTCGAAACGACGGACCGGTTATCGGAGCCGGGGCGATTCACGGTCGACTCGGAGCACAATCCCGTCGAACCGCACGCATCGGGTTGCGAGACGATCGCCGCCGCGGCCGAAACAATCGACGGTGAACATTCATGAACGCCTCTCTGCCGATCCTCGGCGCTTTCGACCTCCGCGACGGCTCGATCGCGGCCGACGACCGTTTGATCGATTCGTTCGGACGCGTGCACAACAATTTACGTATTAGTGTGACGGATCGTTGCAACATCAGGTGCTCGTATTGCATGCCCGAGGCCGTCGCGTTCATGCCGCGAAGCGACCTGCTCTCGTTCGAGGAGATCGTCCGGTTCGCGCGGGTCGCCGCGGGGCTGGGGATCGATAAGATCAGGCTCACCGGCGGCGAGCCGCTCGTCCGCCGCGATCTTCCCAAGCTCGTCGCGATGCTCGCGGAGATCGCGGGGATCAAAGACATCGGTCTGACGACGAACGGAATCTTGCTCGCCGATCTCGCCGCCGACCTTTGGAACGCGGGGCTGCGGCGGATCAACGTCAGTCTGGATACGATGAATCCCGCCAAATTCGTCGAGATCACGCGTCGACCCGGCTTCGAGCAGGTGATCGAAGGGATCCTCAGGGCGCGCCAAGTCGGCTTCGATCCCGTCAAAATCAACGCGCTCGCGATCAAGAATTTCACCGAGGACGAGGTGATCCCGCTCGCCGAATTCGCCCGCTCAAACGGCCTCGAAATACGCTTTATTGAATATATGCCGCTCGATGAGGTCGGTCGATGGCGTAGAAGCATGGTGCTGTTCGCCGCCGATATCCTTGAGATTTTGACGAAAGGGATCGGTCCGCTCGCCCCCGCGGCGGACAACGACCCGCGCGCCCCGGCGCTCGATTACGTTTACGCCGACGGTCGAGGGCGGGTGGGGATGATCGCGTCGGTAAGCAGGCCGTTCTGCATGAGCTGCAACCGGATCCGCCTGACCGCCGACGGCAAATTGCGCAATTGCCTCTTCGCGGTCGAAGAGACGGATGTCCGGGCTCTGCTGCGCGGCGGCGAACGCGACGAATCGATCGCCCTCGCCTTGCGAGCAAGCGTCGCGGGCAAACTCGAGGGGCACGAGATCAACTCGGCGCGGTTCGTCAAACCCGATCGATTGATGCATTCGATCGGCGGATAAACGATATCAAGTAATGAACGCTCCTCGCATCACAAGATCGCCGCGCATTCGGGCCGTAAAGATAAACACATTCACGTAATTATAGTTATATATTTAGTGAAAGAAAATGCTCCGCGACCTTCATTGTTTATTAAATATACTTATTCGATATTCTTCTTTAACAGTCGGATCGCGTCGCTTTCGATCGTCGCCTCGACCCCGCGGCCGACCGAGAAACGCCGGGGATTCCCCGATCGAGCGAAGCGAGCGAGCCTCTTCCATCTTTCAGCGTTCATATGTTTTTCACCCCAGCCGGCCTTGCGCCACGCCATGCGGAAGAGCTCGGCTCGACGCGCCGGCGTTTCGGCGACGATTTTTGATCGCATCAAAACAATCTCGGATCCACATATTGAAACAACGGCGGACTCAAGAATCGGCGCGAGCGCGCGCTCTTGGTCGCGACGGCTCGCGCGGGCCGAATCCGCAAGCCGAGCAAGCGACGCCGCGATCCGAGGATTGAACGAATCCTTGAGCGTCGGCAACAGTTCATGGCGAATCCGCGCCCGCGTTCGCGATACGTCGGTGTTCGTCGGGTCGTCACGATACGACCCGCCGATCGCGCGCAGATAGCCGCGCAGGTCGTCGCGCGTTAACGCTAATAAAGGACGGATCAGAACGACCGATTGCGTGATCCGACGAACGGGGGGAATCCCGCCGAGCCCCGTCAAACCCGATCCCCTCATGATCCGATGCAACACCGTCTCGGCCTGATCGTCAAGCGTATGA
>JAKBCQ010000305.1 GCA_021807585.1 Planctomycetota bacterium
CATTCTTATCATGATATTTATTTCTTCTTCTCCACCGCTCGGCGCCGCGGAAATCGACTCGGCGACGGCGCCCCTCAAGCTCGCCTCGCCGGACGGTCGGTTGCAGGTAAGGTTTCGCCTCGGCGAGCACGGTCGACCCGAGTTCAACGTGTCTTACCACGACAAGATCGTCGCAACCGCGACGCTCGGGCTCGATTTCGCCGCCACGGGTCCGCTCCAAGAGAACCTCAAAGTCGTCGACGCCCGACGCCTAAGCCATGACGAAACGTATTCGATCGCCGTCGGCAAAGCATCGTCGGCGCGCGATCATCACAACGAATTGATCGTCTCGCTCGAAGAAACGAACCCGCCGCGTCGGAAACTCGATGTCGCCTTTCGCGCGTTCGACGACGGAATCGCCTTCCGCTATCTCATCCCCGGCCAAGGCTCAATCAACGATTTCATACTCGTGGATGAACTTACGCGTCTGGCTTTCCCGGGCGATCCGACCGCGCGCGCCTTGCCGCTAAAAAACTACACAACATCATATGAAAATTATTATGAAACATTGCGCGTTTCGGCGATCGGCGCGGCGCGGCTGATCGCGCTGCCGACTTTGCTCAATCTGGAGGGAGGCGAAGCGAATACCGCTTGGCTCGCCGTCGTCGAGGCGAACCTGACCGATTACGCGGGGATGTACCTTTCGGGCGTCGCCGGGGCGCCGGGGACGCTCGCGGTTAAGCTTTCGCCGCTGCCGGGCCGAAACGACGGCGCCAAGGTGATCGGCAAGACGCCGCACGCATCGCCGTGGCGTGTGTTCATGATCGCCGACGAACCCGGTAAACTGCTCGAATCCAACATCATATTCAACCTCAACGAGCCGTCGGCGATCCAAGACACTTCGTGGATCAAGCCGGGTAAGACGACCTTCCCCTGGTGGAACGCCTACGCGCTGGAAGGGGTCGATTTTGAGCCGGGAGTGAACACCGCGACGATGAAGCATTACATCGATTTCTGCGCCGAACAGGGCGTTCCGTATCACTCACTCGACGGGCTCGATATCGCGTGGTACGGCGGCCCGATCGATCCCAAAGGTCCGACCGATATCACCAAGGCCGCGCCGTCGATCAATCTCCCCGAAGTCCTTGGCTACGCCAAAACGAAAGGGGTTCGGCTCCGACTCTGGATGCATTGGAAGGCGCTTAAGCCGCGGATTGACGAGGCGTTTCCGCTGTATGAAAAATGGGGGGTCGAGGGGGTAATGGTCGATTTCATGGACCGCGACGATCAAGAAATGGTTCGCTTTTATCATGAAATGGCCGAGAAAGCGGCGAAGCATCACCTGACGGTCACGTTCCACGGCGCCTACAAGCCGACGGGGATGGAACGAACATGGCCCAACGTGCTTACATATGAAGCTGCACTTAATCAAGAGTATGATAAGTGGGGCGAGGGTCGCGGTACGCCTCCGGGGCATAATCTCGACATCGCATTCGTGCGGATGATCGCGGGCCCGCTCGATTATCATGAGGGAGGGATGCGGAGCGTCTTGCCAGAGGCCTTCAAACCGCGCTACAAGGCGCCTTTCGTGCAGGGGACGCGCGGGCATCAATTAGCGATGTACGTCGTTTACCAAAATCATATGTCGATGATGGCCGATTATCCCGCGGCGTATCGCGGTCAATCCGGGCTTGAGTTTATCTCTCGAATCCCCACCAATTGGGACGAGACTCGCGTACTGCGCGGCGAGATGGGAAAGTGCATCGTGATCGCCCGCCGAAAAGGGGACGCGTGGTATCTTGGCGGGATGACCGCGACCGAAACTCGCGATATCAAGCTTCCTCTGGGCTTCCTGGGGCAAGGAGGATACGACGTCGATTTGTATCTCGACCGTCCCGAAGGGGGACCGAACGCGATCACGATCGAGAAGCAAACCGTCGTCGCGGCCGATACGCTCCGCGTCATCATACCCCGCGACGGCGGGTTCGCTGCGCGATTGATTCGAAAAGCAAAGTGAATCGCGACGAGCCGAATCGGCGGGCTCTAGAGAGAGACGCGCATCTCTCTTCGAAATAAATACTTACGAGTGACTATTTGTCTTTTTGAACGTTCTCCTCCGCTCGTCGGTCCGTTAACCTGGGGATGGAACGCGCTCGCAGGCGGATCGGCCGGATATCAATACCGATATCTTCACGATTTCATCCGAGCGTGACGTCGATCCGCGCCGCCTCGTGAGGCGTGAGATCGACAAGAACCGCGTCGCCGTCGCGCGTGAGATCGACGATCGTCTCGTTCCGATAATCGACTTGCCGAGCCCAGATCGGATCGCGATAAAAGCGAATCCGGCTCCGAGTCGGTCGACCCGAGGTCTCGAGAACGTCGAGGAAAACTCCCCAGCCGCGACCGTCGCCCGAAGGATCCGACGAGCCGACACGTAAAACCGCGATCCCCTTCCCCTCGACCTGAAACAACCAGCCCGTCGATCCCGAACGCGGTCGACCCGCCGATGTCGGCGTGACATACACCGGCGTGTACATATCGAGAGCCGCATGAAACGCGTGCTCGGTGTCGAGAGCGATCGCGAAATCGAACGAGCGCGAAGTCTCTCGCCCCGCGATCAAAAGCGTGTCGAGCATTCGATCTCCGTGCCGCTCGTGATGCGCCAGGCCCCCCGTGCAAATCGCCAGGCTTCTCCTGCGCGTGGATATCTCGATGATGTCGGGGGTCTCGGGTCGCTCGGCTTTCGTCGTTTCAAGACACAAATGACCCGATCGCCGCAGCGTCGCCGACGAGTCCGGCCACGCCCAGCGGCAACACAAAGCGCTCCGCCAGGGATCGCCCGTCGAGAAAAGTTTGATCAATTTCGGATCGAGTTCTGATATCTGAATATTAAGTTCCAAGATCGGCCGGCCCGCCCAAAGCCGAACGCGTTGTTCGAACCGAGCAAGCGTTCCACCGTTCGAAGTATCGACGATCGTCCCTTTGGAGGTCGCCTGAGCGAGCGCGGGGCCGGCGTAATCGATCTCGATCGAATCGGCTCGCATCATGATCGAGCCGGAACGTTCTTCGTCGGCCTCAATTCCCTTGATCACAAGCCGCTGCGCCGCACGCGCCGAGGGCTCGCCGGGCGCCTTCACGCTCCGCAACCCTCCCGTCGCGGAATCGAGCTCGATTTCCATAAATTCGTTGTTCATGGTATGCTTATGCACGACGAGCGGATTTTTGAATTCGGCGATTTCGGTCGGATCGTTTTGTTGAGGAACCCAGGCGAAGCCGAACGCGGGAAGATCGACGATCGCACGAACTCCCTCTTCGGTGAACTGCGCTGCGCGGAGGGGACCCTCGGGTCGAAGGTCGATCTCGGCGTCGGGAAGAATCACCGGGGGGCGGCGGGCGACGGACGAGGGATTGATCACAAGATAACCCGGCCGGCCCGATTCGGAGAAGCCGACGATCGCCCGAGCGAGCGCCCGCGCTCGGGGAGATTCCTGGCGATCGAGAGCCTTCTCGGCGAAATCAAGATCTCCCGATTCGAGTCGCTGTTCAATCGTTTGCGGATCGGGGTCGGATTCTTCGATCTCGGCGCGGGGCGCCGAAAGCGCCGACGCGACCGCGGAAACGAATTCGAGAGCGTCCAGGCGGGCTCGGAGTTTCGCCTTGCGAACCCTCCGACCGATCGGGTCGATCAGGCCCGCGGCGCACGCCTGTGCAAGATACGGCGTGCGGTAATCGTCGAGCCGCGGACGAATCGACTCGTAAGGTCGATCGGTCAGGTGAAAATAATCGGTCAACGTGACGAGCCGAGCGAGAACCGAAGAATATTTGCCGATTCTTATTAGATCTTTATACCAGTTCGCGACGTGATCGGGCCAATGAACAAGAACGATTGTCGCGATATGATCATCTTTCATCGATTTGCCGAGCGTCCACGCGAAGGTCGCGCCCGTCGCGGAGCGATCGGCGGCGAGGGGAACTCGGGTGAGCGATTCGAGGCTCGTCGCGTCGGGGCTCTCCCACAACCGTTTGGGATCGCGCGGGGTCGGAAAGCGACCGTCGTCGAGCCCCCAATGAATTCCGAAACGAAAATGAAAGCGACGTGCGATTTGAGGCAGGAGCGGATAAAGAGCGAACCTACGACGCGCCAGCGTCTCGACGGTTCGGCCGTTGAGATGATTTCGATAAACCTCGCCGCCGCGCTCAAACTGCCAAAGAATCGACTCGAAAGGAGCGAAAGGTTCGTCGATTTCTTCATACGCGCCTCCCGCGACATCGCCCCAACCCTCGTCGATCGCCTCGTTGAGCCGAGCCAAACTCGCGGGGTCGCGCTCGGCCAAAACCTCGATCGCGCGCGCCGGAGCGATCAGCGAAAAAGGCGACCGCGCCTCCAACACCGATTCGAGAGCACCCGCGGCGGTCGCCGGATCGAGTAAACAAATATCAATAATATATGAATCGACTGGATATAAATGCTCACGCGATTGTGTGAGCATTTCGAATGCGGCGCGGAGGCCCGATTCGACCGCGGCTCGATCGCCGTCGACCCACGCGCGAGCGGCGGCGAGGACCTCTCGGCCGAACGTTTCGACGTCGAGCCGTTCGATACGTCCCATCGCGGTCGTGGCGTCGCGAAGCCAAGAGCGAGCCGCGGCGAGCGCCTCGAAATCGCGCGCGAGGTCGACGAACGCTTGGGCGTCGGCGGATTCTGGTGATCGACGATTCGGTATATCATTGAGCGATAACACGTTGTGGATCGCTCGCGTCGTCTCGGCGGCGTCGGCGGTCGCCTCGATCAAGATCGCCCCGGCTTGCTTTGCCTGCGCCGGAAAATCGACGGGAAGTTCGCGTTTTTGGCTTTGAGGAATCAGGAAAATCGCATCGCGTTCGGGGTAGGGGGGATACGCCGCGTTCTCGATCCGAGGCGGCTCGGCGAGCACGGACAAGATCTCGGGACGCCACCCCGCGACGATCGTCGAACGGATCGACTCGGCGTCGTGT
>JAKBCQ010000306.1 GCA_021807585.1 Planctomycetota bacterium
AGAACATAAATACAAACGCGAATCAGAACGCGAGCACGAACGAAAGTCAAAATGGAATTGCGAATGTGAATATATCGGCGAACACCGGCACGAATACGGATCCCGCTTCCGGCGGCGCGACGACCGTGAACGGTTCGACGAGTGTGAATATCCAGAGGGGGTCGTCCGCGCCGGTGATTCCGCAAACGATCGAGCCGGAGTCACCTTCTCCCGGAAATTCCCAGGATCTCAAACCGCCGATCGCTCGGGTCGATCCGTCGGTAAGCCGAACTCAGGTCGAGGTTTCCGGCGACGACGTTCCGCCCGATTTGTTGCGTCCGATCACGAGCCCGATCGATCCTGAAAACCAGGTGGAGTCTCCAGGCGCGGGAGATCCCGCGGCGGCTCGATCGAATTCGATTCCTCCCGCGTCGCCGAACGACGCAGGACCGGCGCCTCCGCTCGAATCGCCGAACGACGGGGGGGGAGCTTCCAATCAGCCGAATGCCCGTTTACCGCGGGGTGATGAAGCCGAATCTCCCGCCGAAACCGGCGACGAGACCGCTCCAGGCGGACGAACCGTCGAGGGTGGGACGCAACGACGAAGCCGAGGCCGCGCAGGCTCGCTCCCCGCGCCGATTCCCGAAGCCAATCTCCCTGATCTACTCGAGAAATTCGGGCCGATTCTCCCAGGCACGCAACGCATCATTAATATTTATCCAAGTACAAGTAATCCCAATTATCGCTTTCAGCAACTCCCACCCGAAAACGGCTACACGCGGGTCGTCATTCGCGGCGGCGTGAACATTGTGGTGAACACGGGTACTGCGCAACGGAACAAAGAGGAGGAAGACAAGAAAGAGGAAGAAAAGAAAGCGCAGGCGAAAAAGGACAAAGCGAAGGGGATTACCGATTCCAAGGATAAGGACAAAAAAGAAGGCGAGGCCGACAAAAAGAAGGGGGAATCGCCGCCGGCGCAGTACGGTACGATCGACATCATCAGCGACAACGCGGTGATTTGGTACAAGCTCGATCCCAATAAGAAATCGACCGTCACCGCCGAGGGGGGTGTGAAAGACGACGGCGGAAAACCGCTTGAGGTTTATCTCGAGGGGAACGTCGTCATCAGGCAGGATGATCGGCTGATCGCGGGGGTTCCCGATCAACGGACGTTTCGCGCCAACCGCGCGTATTACAACTTCCAAACCGATCGGATGACGGCGCTTGATACCGAGTCGAACATGTTCGCCCCCGGGCTCGTCGCCCCGCTCCGCGTCTTCTCGCCCAAGATCGACCAATATCGGCCGTCGACGGTCGACGCCGACGGGAACGTATCGTTCGGCACCAAAATTATTCACGCCGAACAAACGAAGTCGACCGGAAGCCGATTCGCCAACCCGGGCTATTCGTTCAACAGTCGATCGATGGACATCGAGGAGGAAGTCGTCCCGATGCAAGATCCGACGACGGGCAAAAGCTTCGGCGCCAAGTCGGATTCATCCACTCCAAAACGATTGAAAACATATTTGAACGCTAGCCAAAACATTTTTTTCATCAGCGGCGTTCCCGTCTTTTATTGGCCGTTCATGAAGGCCGACGAGGACGATCTCAACCCTCCGTTCCGCGCGATCAATCCGGGGTACGTTAATTACTTTGGTGAATACGTATTGACCGATTGGAACGGATTCCGCGTGTTCGGTCTCAAGCGTCCCAAAGAGATCGACGTCTGGAATCTCGAGGTCGACGCGCTGACGGCGCGGGGCCTGGGGCTTGGAACGAACCTGGGTTATTACGGGAAGAACCTGCTTAATGAAATGCCGGGAGAATATTTCGGCTACTTCAAGATGTGGGGCCTGCAAGATCACGGAATCGACGACCTGGGAACGGGGCCCGCGATCATAACCAACGGACCCGCGGGCGCCGGCAAACGCGGCTTCCAGCGCAACGCCGTTCCGCCATATCAACAATACCGCGGAATGATCACCTACCGGCATATGCAATCATTGCTCGAAGACTCGTCCGATCCGCTCGAGGATTTCCGCGCGCAGCTCGAGTTCGGTTATATTTCGGATCGCCATTTCCTGGAACAATATTATCAAAATGAATTCAACGCCGGACGCGACCAAAACACCGATTTGTACGTGATCCGCCAGAAGAACGGCTGGGCGGCGACGGCTCTTATCGAGGGGAACCTGCAAAACTGGTACACCCAAACGCAATCGCTGCCGCGGGTCGATTATTTCCGCCTCGGCGATTCGCTCCTGGGCGATCGATTCACGTACTTTCAACACACCGGGGCGGATTACTCGATCGTCAACACCGCGATCGAGGTGAACAACCCCAACATCTTCGCCTTCATGCCGTACGACCCGATCTCGAACACCAGCGGCCTGTGGCAATCGGGTCGAATCTACACCGCGCACGAACTCGACATGCCGCTCAAATTCCAATTTTTCCGTGTCGTCCCCTACGTTCAGGGACAGTTCGTCGGCTGGAATCAACAGCTCGCGGGGCAAGCGATGGGTCGCGTTTGGGGCGCCGTCGGCGCCAGGCTCGACGCCATGGCGTGGAAACTTTATCCCAATATTGAAAACGATCTATTAAATGTTCATGGTATTAATCATAAAATTGAGGCGTACGCCGATTTTCGCGACGCGTGGGCGAACCAGAGCCTCAATTCGATCGGCGTGCAGGACACGCTCGACGACAACACGTACGAATTCACCCGCCGTTATTTTGCGCTCACGAATTACGCGGGGGGGATTCTTCCGGGTCAGTACGACCCGCGATTCCTCCTTTTGCGGCGGATGATCTCGCCGATCACGGGTACGACCGACATCCAGGGAACGATCGAGGGACTGCGCACCGGCATCCACCAGCGGCTCCAAACCAAACGCGGACCGATCGGCCGAAGACGTATCGTCGATTTCATGGAACTTGATCTCACGACGACTTACTTCCCCAACGCCGCCCGCGACAATTTCGGCAAGTCGTTCGGCCAAAACATGTACAATTGGGAGTGGTTTATCGGCGATCGGACGAGCATCGTCTCGTACGGCTGGTTCGAGTTTTTCAACATCACGGGCCAACCTCTCTTGAAAACGAACCCGAATCACACCAACAATCCGTTCGGCCTCAACGTGATCACGAGCGGGATCTCGATTGCGCGGCCGCCGCGCGGTCAGTTGTTTCTCGGTTATACCGTCATCGACACGGGGCCGATCACGACCTCGGCGCTGAGCTTCAATTACAGCTACTGGATGAGCCCCAAGTGGTTTTCGACCTTCTCAACGATGTACGACTTCGGCAACGGCGTCGGACTCGGCTCGATGCTCTCGGTCACGCGGATCGGGTCCGATTTCCTCTCGACGGTCGGCCTGTCGATCGATCCGCAGCGGGGCGCGACTCAGTTCGGCTTCCAGCTTGTGCCGCGGATTTCGCCGAGCGTCTCCAACGGCGCGAGCCAGGGCTTGCAAGGGCTCGACACGCGGTACGCGCCGAATCAGTAACCGCGATACGGATATTTGTATGATCGATCCCAACACCAAAAAATGGTCGCGACACGATCACGGAGCAGAAGCCGGAACACCCGCGCTTGATCCCGTCGTGATCGACCCCGAGCTCGAGGCGAGGCTCGCCGAAGAGCCTCCTCCGCACGGTTGGGTCGACCGCGCCGGCCGCCGCGGCTTCCGTGAAAAACTGACCGCGGGGCTCTCGGGCCTGAAACACGCCTTCCGCGGCGATTCGAGCTTCTTCGCGCATACATATCGAGGAATTTTGATCGCGCTCACCGCCGCGCTTCTCGGCATCGGACCGCTGCCGTGGTGCTTCCTCGTCCTCGCCGCGGCGCTCGTCTTCATCGCCGAGCTGGCGCATAGCGCCGTCGTCACGCTGGCGAGGGCGCTCGGCGATCCCGACGAGCCCGGCTTACGCGTCGCACGCGAGATCGCGACCGCGGGAGTTCTCGTCGCGGTCGTCACGCTCGCCGCGGTGTGCGCCGCGGTCTTCACCTCAAGGCTCGGCGAATTGCTCGCGTGGTGGTGAACAGCCGCGGTCGAATCATCACCACGAACGCCGTCGATCGATAACCCGAATCAAGCCGAACGACCGCGCCGAGTCTACTTATAATTTGTTTTATGAACTGATCAAGTTTTGCTTCTTGGAAAGAAAGAAGGAGGCGAACGCGAGCTTGAAACCCGATCGTCGAATTGAAATCCGCCGCCGGCTCACGAATCGATCAACTCCATCGCGAATTCAATTTGATCATATTCATTATCATGAATATTCTCGACGACCTCGCAAGGTTCGCTCGATTCCGGGTCTTCGACTCGCGACGAGACGACGATCGCGAACACCGCGGCGAAAATACCAATGTATCCGGCCGTCCAGATCAAGGCCGAGAGCGCTCCCGCATATACATGTGTCATCTTTTTGATCCCTCCAGGGTGGTCGTTCGATGAAGTTCGGATCAATTCGTCTCATGAATAACGCGATCGATCGGGGATTTTTTCCGTCCGATTTTTTTAATTTTTTCGCGCAATTTCCCGCTCGAACGATCGTTCCATCACTGGAGGGGATCGAAGCGATCCTCCGGCCCGAAAAGGAATGATGAAAGGAGAAAACGATGTTTCGATTGATCGGAACGACGCTGATCGTCGCGGGGGTCGTCGTCGTCAGGTTCGGCCTGATCGAAAACCAAACACGCGCCGCGACGTCGCATACAGAAACCGTCAAGTTGATCACTCGAGATTATCACCCCGTTCAATTGGAAGCCTCGGGCTACCATACCGCTTGCGACACGCATTGCATCCATGATTGATCCTCGCCGGCTCGCCCCGACATCCCGATCCCGGTTTCGACCGGGATCGGGTTATAACTGGATGGAAAAATATTATATCATTATTTGATTATAGTTCATGATCTTTTGATATTTTTAGTGTCTGTTTGTTTTATTAAATTTTCACAGTTTATATCGAATTCGAATC
>JAKBCQ010000307.1 GCA_021807585.1 Planctomycetota bacterium
CATCTAGATATTTAATGCATGTTTGTTCTATTTGTGAATCGGCGCCGAAACCGGTAAAATCGAGCCGATTGGGTTTCGGGAGCTTTTCCTGATAGCCGCTCAGGGCGTGGTATACGCACGTCAACAACAGGACCGTCTCGTGGCAAACTTGGGGAGATGTGAAAGCTTCATTCGCAAGTGCAAGCATTATCGGCGACTGCGTGGTGTTTAATATCGGCGGCAACAAGTACCGGCTGATTAACCGCATCCGCTATGTCACCCAGAAGGTCTTCGTTCTGATGGTGATGACTCACAGCGAATACGACGAGGACAAGTGGAAGGGCGAATGCGGGTGCTTCGAGCCTCCTCCGCCGGCGAAGACGGCGCCGGCCAAGCGGGCAAAGAGAAGGAGACGACCATGGCGGTGAAGACGAAGTTCAGCCTGAAGGGGGCGGGCCGGCATGACTACTTGAAGCTTGTAACGGCCTTTCCGCTCGCCTCGATCAAGTCCAAAGAGCAACTTCAGGAGGCTCATAGAGTCATGGATCAGCTTCTTGCGCGGGGCGAACTCAAGGGTGGAGAGGAAATGTACCTCGACGCGCTCAGCGACCTCGTTGCGGCCTACGAGGACGAACACTACGCCATCGCGCCCGCCTCGGACGCGGATATGCTTCGCCATTTGATGGATGCCAAGGGAGTTACGCAGGCGCAACTGAGCAGGGATACGAAGGTCCCCAAGTCCACCATCTCCGAGATTCTTGCTGGGAAAAAGCACTTGAGCCGGCAGTTGATTCGCATTTTCGCGGACTATTTCGGAGTCGACGCGAGCGTGCTTGCGGCCAACTTTTGACGTCGGAAAGACGCTGCTCGTCCCGAACCGCTTCAAGATCGACCAGCTTCCATTGATCTTCTCGCATACCTTCGGCCCGGCAAGACCGCGAAGAGGCCGACGTTTCTCGGGATGGGCAAGATACAAACACATGACAGCGCTTTGGTACATTTTTGGTATCCAGATTGACCGGGACAGCCCAACGAGGCGCCCAGGGATTCACGCAATTGTTCATCCTTTAGTCCAGAAGTTTCAGAAACTTGCAACCCGATCTCGGCGTTACGCCAACGACATCGAATTCATGACGCGCCGGACTCAAAATCCGGTTGAGTAACACCCGTGTGGGTTCAAGTCCCACCTTCGGTACCGGCTGAGAAAGTAAAGTGTTCGGATTGGAGCGCGCGGTTCGTCCCACTTTCCGTGAACTACGACGTTTCCTCTCGAATGGCACGTAAATTATAAGAATATAATGGATTGATCCTGGACCAGAGATTCGCGATCGGCCGAGGTTCCCAATGCTCGTCCGAGGTCAAGTGCACGACGGCGTCGTTGTGCTGGATATCGGCGTGCGTCTGACTGAAAGACACGAGACGGACGTTCAGGCGCACGTCACGTCGCCGCTCACCCCGGGGAAGGAACGCTCGATATCGCAACACCCTCCACAAAATTGCCACCGTGAGCTTGGACTCGTCATTCATCCGCAGAACATAATCATGAAATTACTTTTTAATAATTTTAACTAATATATCTATTTCCATGGGAACGATTCCCCAAAAATTGGGACGCCATAATATTTGCATTGATTTTCGTTCGGAAGATGCGACCGGATAAGCCCCGCGTATGCGATTCGCGATCATATGGAGAGAATCATCAGGCGATGGGACCCGCGGCGAGTTCGTCGGCGATGCGATCGCCCGAGCGGAGGAATGCGACAAGCTCGGCGGTGAGCTTACCCGAATCGTCCATTCGAGGAACTTTATTCTGCCCTCCAAGCTTGCCCCGCGATCGCATCCAGTCGTCAAATCCGCCGGGACGAGCCGTTACGATCATCGGCAAAGGCAATCCCACCCCCTCGGCGCGATGCGCACGGTAATCGGCGTTCCGATCCAGTAAATCGGAATCCAATACCGAACGAAACAAAGCCAAATCGACGGGCGGCTTCAAAAACTCAATCACATAAATATGATAACCCATTGTCCCGACGAAAACGGGGCCCGCGTGCCAGTCGCGCGCCGATGCGCCCGTCGCGGCGCTCGCCGCCGCGATCGCCCCCTCGACCTCTTCGCTGATCAAATGCTCGCCGAAGGCCGAGAGCGTGTATTTCGTCCGCCCCGTGAATGTGAGCATGGGAGGATCGAGCGTTTCAAAACGGATCGTATCGCCAATAATATGCGACCACATGCCGGCGCAAGTGGAAACAACAATCGCGTAATTCACTCCAGTCTTCACGTCGCCTAGCCAAAGACGCGTCGGCTGATCGCGATCGAGTTCGTCGACCGGAACAAACTCATAAAAGATCCCGTGATCAAAGACGATTCGCAACAGCCCCGTCGCACGGTCGCCGTAGGCGATGAACCCCTCCGAACACGGGTACGTCTCTTGATATGCGACCCCGGCGCCGACGAATTGCTCGAAAGCCGATCGATACGGGTCGAATTTCACCCCCCCGTGCACAATCAACTCGAGCGTCGGCCAAACCTCGGCGATCGTTTTCTTACCCGTTCGCGCCAGCACCTTTTCAAAAAAAACGAGAAGCCAACTCGGCACGCCCGCCAAGAGCGTGATCGGTTGTTGAACGCTCAATTGTACAAGCGTTTTGAGCTTGCGATCCCAATCGGGGTCGAGCGCGGCTTCGAGCGGAGGAAACGTGTAAGCGCGCAAGAACGGGCTCACCTCTTTGGCGGCGATCCCGCTCAAATCGCCTTGTTGAACGCCCGGACCGGGCTTTTCGAGATCGGTCGAGCCCCCCAAAAAGAAGAGCTTGCCGTGGAACAGCCTGGAATCGGGGCGAGCGACGACGTGCCGCGAGATCATCGTGAGCGCCCCCTTGCGGTTCGACGTATTCATCGCCCGCGTGACGGGGATGTATTTCGTCGCGCCTTGCGTCGTTCCGCTCGTCAGCGCCAGATAAGGAACACGCCCGGGCCATGTAAGATCTTGAAAAATCGGATATTGATCTTCCAGATAATCTTTCCAGATATCTTCATATTTACGGAGAGGAACGGCGGCTTGAAAATCGGCGATGGTGCGGATTTTGGCGAACGAGTGATCGCGACCGAACCGCGTGGCGCGGGCCGTTTTGACGAGCGTTTCGAGCGTTTTCCGTTGCGTCTCGGCGGGATTGAGCGCATCGACTTCGGCGACGCGGCGGCGCGAGTAGGCTGCCAATCCCGTATTCGCGACACTTCGAATCGGCGATGTTCCCGCCAAGAAAACCAGCGGAGAGATTAGCGGGCTCGTCATCCTAGGCGATTTCCTTCAGACCCCGACAAAAATAGGCCCCCGCGGGGGGGAAGTTGCGCGGTTCGAAGACGAACCGAACGTCGTCAAAGAATCGGCGATAAAAATTCCAATAAACCCAAGGCATTTCGGTGATCTGATGATATGTGCCGTCGTCCGCGAGAATCGTTTTGACGACGCGGAAGAGGTCGTTTTGGAGTTCTTTGGGAAAGCTTGGAACGGGCAACCCCGATACGACGTGTTCGACCTTCTGGACGCCGCGATCGGCGAGGATGGCGGCGAGATCGCGGACGTCGTCTTCAACGATCTCGAAATGAGGGAGGTGTTGAAAGCGTTCACGGAGGATGCGTGCGAAATCGGGATCGCGTTCGACGACGATCACGCGGCACGATTCGGGGGCGCGGTCGGCGATCGCTCGGGTGATCGGTCCCGTCCCGGCGCCGAGTTCGACGACGGTTTTCACCCGCGCCCAATCAATCCCTCGGATCGTCGTTCGCGAAAGCCACCGGCTCGAGGGCGCCAAACTTGCGATCTTGGTTCCGTGACGAAGGAATTTTCCGATGAACAAAAAATGATCTGTCATGCTCAATTCAGTGTATGAAAGTTAGGAAGTTAAAACGACCTGGTTATCGCTTTTGGACCGGCGGTCCGAAGATGCCGAAGTGTCGTTCGTCGCGTTCGGGTTCGAGGAAGCGAGCCGCTTCGAGCGCGGGGGGGATCGATTTCAATTTGTCGCGGAGAAACAGAGAGACAAGGTGATTGACGAGTCTCGCCTTCTCGATCTGGGGAGCGTGGCCGCATTTGGGGATGACGACCTGGCGCGACGCGATCATTCCGTCGACGGCGCGGATCGCGCCTTTGACGTCGGCGATCACTCGATCGTCGGTTCCCCAGATAAACAGCGAGGGATGAGGAACGCTTTCGAGCAAATGCGACACGGAATGACCGAGCGTTCCGCGGAGGGTACGAAGGACGCTTTTTTTCCACTCTCGATCCTGGAATTTGGCCTCGATGCTGTCGACGAGATCTTGATTGGCGAACCGCTTGTTGTGGAACACCGAGCTGACCAGCAGGTCGTAATTGCTGCGGCGAACGCCTTCGATGACGGGAAGATTTTCGTCCCCGTGCATTCCCGACGGACACAAGAAAACAAGTTTAGATACCTTATCGGGATAGCGCGCCGCGTAGGTGAGGATGATCTGCCCCCCGAGGCTCGATCCTATGAGATTATAAGGGGGTTTTTGAACGAACTGATCGAGGAAAATCGCGAGCCGATCGACGAGATAATCGACGGTGATCTCGCCTCCCGAATCGAGGTGACGGCGGAGTTCGGCGCCGTTATAGACGAGGATCTCGGGGATTTTCACGTCGAAGTGACGCGACCACGCGACGCGATTGGCGAACCAACTTTCGGCTTGCTCGGCAAGTCCGTTGACCAAAATCAACGGCTCGGACGAGCGATAAGAATGAAGTCGAGGCAAGAATGAGAATTTCCGAACTTTCGGTTTCATCGAACGCCTTGGTCCTTTTTCGGTCGCCCCGGGCGCCTTGACGAGGCTCTCAATTCGATCTCGGCCGGACGAAATCTCTTTCGCCTCGGGACGAACCTCGGCCGTTCAAGGTAACATACCATAACACCTCGCGCAGCGAACTTCTACGAATCGCCGGCGGATTTCTTGGTTAGATCGGA
>JAKBCQ010000308.1 GCA_021807585.1 Planctomycetota bacterium
GTCCCGATTGTTCGGACCCCAGGATGTTGCCTGCGCCTCGAATTTCGAGATCGCGGAGCGCGATCTTAAACCCCGCTCCGAGCTCGGTGAACTCTTCGATCGCCTTCAGCCGTTTGACCGCGTTCTCGGTGATCGTGCGATCGGGATCGAGCAATAAATACGCGTAAGCGCGATGTTTATAGCGGCCCACGCGTCCGCGTAGCTGGTGCAAATCGGCGAGGCCGTGCCGATCGGCGTCGTTGATGATGATCGTGTTCACGTTGGGGATATCGAGCCCCGATTCGATGATCGTCGTCGCCAGCAAAATATCGGCCTCGTGGCGGATGAACGAAAGCATCGTCCGTTCGAGCGTGTCGCCCGCCATTTGTCCGTGCGCGATCGCGATCCTCGCCTCGGGGACGATCGCCAAAATCCGATCGGCGATCGTTTCAATATCATGAACACGATTGTGCACGAAATAGACTTGACCGTCGCGGTTGAGCTCGCGATAAATCGCGTCTCGAATCAGGACCGGGTCGAACCGCGAGATCCGCGTTTCGATCGCCTTGCGGTCGGGAGGGGGAGTCTCGAGATTCGAGATATCGCGCAAGCCGATCAAACTCATGTGCAATGTTCGAGGAATCGGCGTCGCCGAGAGCGTCAGCACGTCGACCGTCGTTCTCAGCGATTTGAGCCATTCTTTATCCTCGACGCCGAACCGTTGCTCTTCGTCGATGACGACGAGTCCGAGATCGCGAAACGAAACGTCTTTCTGAACGATTCGGTGCGTTCCGATCAAAACATCCACTTTTCCTTCGCCGGCTCGCTTAAGGACCTCGCGCACCTCCGATTTGGGTCGAAAGCGATTGATCGTCTCGATCACGAAGGGAAATTCGGCCATGCGGGCCGAGAAGCTGCGGTGATGCTGCTCGGCGAGGATCGTCGTCGGCACGAGCACCGCGACCTGCTTCCCCGCGTCGATCGCCTTGAACGAGGCGCGGATCGCGACCTCGGTTTTGCCGTAGCCGACGTCGCCGCAAATCAACCGATCCATCGGTTTTGATTTGGACATATCCGCCTTCACCGCGTCGATCGCGCGCAACTGGTCGGGGGTTTCCTGATACGGAAACGCGGCCTCAAATTCGGCCATCCACCGGCTGTCGTCGACGGGATACGCGATCCCCGGCTTCGTCTCGCGCGCCGCCTGAATGTCGATCAGCTCGGAAGCGAGATCGAGAACCGCCTCGGCGACCCGTTTTTTCCGCTTCTCCCACGTCGACGTTCCCAACTTGGATAATTGCGGATTCGCTTTTCCCCCGCCGACATATTTTTGAACGAGATTAACCTTGGCGACGGGAACGAACATCCGCGCTCCCCCGGCGAATTCGAGCAGCAAAGTCTCCTCGACATGATCGTCGGCCTTATCCACCATCTGGAGCCCGCGATAAACCGCGATCCCGTGGCTTAAATGGACGACGAGATCCCCCTCGTTCAGATCGAGGAAACTGTCGATCGCACGCGTTTCGTATCGTCGCTTCGTCGTCGGCCGACGAACATCAGGACGCGCGAACAGCTCGTGATCGCCGATCACCGCGAGCCGCGATTCGACAAGCCGAAAGCCCGACCGGATCCGACCGACCAGTAGAGTCAGACGCCCCTCGGTCGAAAGCTTCATGTCGCCGAAAACATCGCGCAAACGTTCGCTTTCAGCCTCATTATGACACAAGATCACAACATGATCGTTCACCGCGGTCGTTTCAAGTTCGCTTTTAACCTTGGCGAGATCTCCCGAGAACCGCTCGACGCTCTCGATCCGCAGCCTGCAAGTCGTCTCGAGCGACGCGCCCGCGATCGTCGATAAAGCGACCGAAGGATATCGAATCAAGCTTGCAAATGTTGAATCAACATTCGCGAGCCCGGTCGGGTCGTCGACCCGGGCGAGATACCGGCCTCCTTCTTGCTTCAGATCGACCGGTTCGACGAGCGCCGACCAGGTTTCCCCGGGTAAATAATCACATAAATGCGCAAGTTGATCGGGTTTGGTCGGATCGAGCGGCGGGATGATCGTCAGGCCGATCGATCGGAGCCGGTCGTGCGATCGCTGCGTCTCGGGGTCGAACGGACGGATCGACTCGATTTCGTCGCCGAAAAGCTCGATCCGCGTCGGCTCGGCCGAGTCGGGGGCGAAGACGTCGACGATGCCGCCGCGAATGCTGAACTCTCCCGCGACTTCAACCACCTCCACACGCGTCATGCCGCGGTCGACGAGCCACCGGCTTAGTTCATCAAGATCGAGCGAATCGCCAACCGCGAGCGTACGCGATAGCCGAGCGACGAGTTCGGGTTTGGGGACGGGCTGCATGAGAGCCTGAAACGGAGCGACGATAAACCGCGGCGGCTCCCCCCGCGCCAGCTTTTTGAGGACGCGAAGCCGAGCCCCCTGGATTTCGTCGCGCGCGTCGATCTCACGCTGAGATCGCTCCCACGCCGGAAAGACATCGGGGACGATTCCCGAAAAGATCGCGACGTCGTCGCGAAAATCGTCGACGTCTCCGACATGCGCGAGGACGATCAGGATCGTTTTGGGGGCGTGTAAACCGAGCGAAGCGATGACGAGCGGGCAAGCCGAGCCCCACGCTCCGTCGACCGTCGCACCCCTTCCCGTCTTCAGCGCGGCAAGGATCTCGGGAAAGCCCTCGGCGTGTTGAATGAGCCGCGTCAGGTCCTTGATCGAGCCGATCGCGGAACCCGATTCGGGCTTGATGGAAGGCGTTGTGCGTCCGACCGTTCCCACTTTCCGCGGCATTCGGCTGACGCCCCTCGATCGTCTGGAATCGGGTCGAACGGCTGATCAGGCGAAGGCTCGGCGACCCTGGTGCATTATCCTAAACCGACCGACCCTTGCTTTTCGAGTCAAGTTCCCGTTTCAGGTCGATTCGATCGAGAACGAACGCGAGTTCGGCGAGATCGCACGGAAAATCGAGACACGCCGCCGCCCCCCGCCGCCGCGCGGCGAGATCGCGCACGCGATCCGCGCATCCGATCAACGCGACGATCGCGTTCCGCTCCGAAAGGCTCGAAAACCAATCGATTCGATCGCGCTTTACCGTCGGATTGATCCAAATCAACGTGGATTCTTTAATGTTTAATATTTCAGTTAAATCGGTGAGAATCGTTGGAGAGCGACCGAGCCCGCGGCACGCATCGGCGATCGTTTCGTGAATCGCTCGATCCCCTCCCAGAATCGCGACGGGGGACCGCGTAGCCGGAACGGATGGAAGCGACAAATCGGCGTCGACATGCAAAGCGATCGTCTCTCGAGCCGAGGTTTCGGCCAGGATCGCGTCGATTTTGCCGCGCCCTCGGTTCCATTCACGATAACGCAAATAATCACCCGAGCAAAGGATGATTCGTTTGGGAAGCGCGGGCTCGATCGTGCGAACCGCGGCGAGGCGTTCGATCTCGATCGGTCGCGGATTCGCGCGGTGCGCGACGATCACGTGATACCCGCCGAGTTCTCGACCGAATCGGCCGAGATCGGGAATAAGATCGGGGCAATCCCATGCGCGATCGAGACGCGGGATCGCATCCGCGATCGAGCGTGCGAAAGGATCTTGGCGATCGCCGAAAAAAACGACGCGAAGACGTTTTGTAATCAATCGATTGGAGTTATTCGTGTTTAAGCGTTCTTGACTGTTATGTTTTGATTGAAGGATTTCTTGATCGATGAAAGCCGGGCCCGACGTGGCGCGTCTCGACCGAACGCCGAGATCGCTTCCGGTGCGATCGGCGATTCGACCAAGATGAGATCGAGAATCGAGCATAATTCATCCGTGATAATTTAAACTTATGAGGATCCTAGCGAATCGCCTCGATCGTACGCTCGGGGTACTGTATCGCGAACTAAACCGATCGGCAACGGCTAAAGGCGGATCGAGCGATCGCGATCTCTCGTCTCTCACGGTCGTGATTTCGCGTCGAGCAAGCCGATTCATCAAGGATGAACGGCCCCGGATCGCTCGAATTTGATTGTCTTCTCCCCATTCGACCCTTCGGAACGCGACCGCTTGGGGAGAAACGCGACACGGCGGAAATCGTGCTCGAATGGAACGATCGGTCGCGCGATTTCGGCGAAATCCGGTCGGAACAAGGGGGTTTCGCATCGGCGAACGATCGTCTTGAGGCGTTGATTCGCGATGAGCCGAAGCGAGAGGCGAAGGTTGTGATTATCGAGTCGCAGCGCGAGGCGATTAAAAGCGGACCCGCCGAACCGATGACGCGCGAGGAATGGGATTCGATCGAACGCGAGGCGATTGAACGAATCACACGTGAAAAAGCGATTTCATGAGTTTCTCTGTGGGAGAGCTTTGTCGAATCTCTTGACGGCGATCGATCTTGGGGACAAGATCGAGTCGGGAGGAATGTAGCATGGCCGAAATCACGTTCGAGTTGTCCAAGGAATTGAAGGCGTTCGTCGAACGACAAGCGACGATTGATGGTTTTGCGACTTCGGGTGAATACCTCGTCGCGTTGATCCGCGAGCTTCGAAGGGAGAAGGCCAAGTCGCTGGTCATGGAGAAGATGCGCGAGGCGATTGAAAGCGGACCCGCCGAACCGATGACGCGCGAGGATTGGGATTCAATCGAACGCGAGGCTCTCGAAAGAATCACACGTGAAAAAACGATTCGATGAGTATATTTATTCGAAGATGCCCTGCGGTGCGGCGGGATCTGGTGGAGATATTCGTCCGATTATCCCGACAGGGGAGCGTTAAAACGGCTCGTCGGTTTCTCTCCGAAGTCGATAAAAGTTTCGATCGAATCGCGAATCGACCCGGTATCGGCGCCAGATTCGAGCCTGGAGAATCGAATCTCGAACAACTTCGGGTCGCGACGGTCTCTCGCTTCAAGCATTATCTCGTCTTCTATCGGCCGATCGACGATGGAATCGAAGTGTTACGCGTACTGCAAGGAGCG
>JAKBCQ010000309.1 GCA_021807585.1 Planctomycetota bacterium
TCAAGATATCCGTCGTATGCGTCTTACAATCCGATCGCGCAGTCGCCGGCCTCATGTAAGATTGTCTTTTGATGCGGGAGTGCGAGGCGCCGACCGAGCAGGCGTTTTGTATCATTATTTTTTGATTTGGGAGGGCGAGGCGCCGACCGAGCCGGAATTTTGTATCATTATTTTTTGATTTGGAAGGGCGAGGCGCCGACCGAGCAGGCGTTTGTCAAAATGATTTGGATAAAAAGGGCTCGCACGCGGGGAGGGAGACGGATTTAAATCACTGCATTCGTGGAAAACGCCCATCCCCCCGCTTGCGGGGGGATCGAGGGGGGTCGATCTTTTTTTGCGAATCGAGACCTCTCACTCAGTCCTTCGGCCTGAAAGGCGACGGGAGGTTATTAGTGCACACGTGTTCCAAGGGCTTCGCCATGGGCTAAGATATCTCAGGCCTACAGCCTGAATCTACGGATTCGGATGATACGGTTGACTCATCAAATGTCGATCAGGAGATTCGCGTTAATGAATTAACCAAGGGCTTCGCCCTCAAGAAAATGTGGAAAAACCTCGCACAAAACGCTCCTGAACTCGGCTTTCACAAACGATGTCGATCCTTACAAGCTTGCAACAATCGTCGCCGGCGCGGCGATTCGGTTCGATTCCCGATCGGTTTCCGAACCGACGGCCCGATTGCTGGCGATTTGTCCGCGGCTCGGATTGCCTTCTATCAAGCGGCGAACACACAACTTCGTTCGCCTCGAGCCGGCTCGGCGCCGCGTACCGGCTTGGCGGAAGCCGGTACAAGCTCCGCAAACAACCCGACTTCCGAATGGCTACGCTCGGCGCTTTATTTAAGATCTTATTTTCTAAGAACTAACGTCGAGCGATCCGAGATCGGCAACGTGAGCTTGGAGCGAGCAAGCGGGATCACGAGAGGCGGCAAGGCGGATAATCCTTCCTCTTAAAACAGGCTTCCAAACTGTTGACACGATCGATCACGCCTTGTTAACTATAGCCGGGGTTGTACGCGAACGGAGATGGCGTGTTCGACGTCACGCGGACGTCGAGCTTCTCCCCGGCGGGCTCGGGCCTGGCTTGCGACTCGGACAGTTTGGTCGTTACCGGGGAGCGTCGCCCGGTGCGACCGCCGTTTCTTCGTCCCGTGGTTGTTTCCGCGGTGACGCTCTCCTTGACTAAGGGAGCGTACGCGGGATGATCGGAGCGGGACGGTGATACGCGTTCGCGGCACGGCCGATTCGGCTTAACACACGCCTCTCGGGAGTCGCAAAGCAATGAGCGTCGATCTGGTACGAATCATCGAAAACATCCAGCGCGAGAAGAACATCCCCAAGGATGTGCTGATCGAGTTGATGCTTTCGGCGTTGACGACCGCGGTTAAGAAGCATTATCCGGAGGCCGCCGATGTGGCGGTGACGTTCGACGCCGAATCGGCGCAGATTCAGGCGGTGAAGGACGGCGCCAAGATCGATCCCGGCGATCTCGGTCGGATCGCGGCGCAAACCGCCAAGCAAGTGATCATTCAAAAAATTCGCGAGGCCGAGCGCGACAGTCTTTTTGAAGAGTTCGAAGAGCAGCGGGGGGATCTCGTCACGGGGACGGTGCAACGTTTCGAAGGCGGAGCGGTGACGGTCAATCTGGGCAAGACCGACGGTCTGCTGCCGCGCGGCGAGCAAATACCGGGCGAAAGCCATCACCCCGGCGAACGAGTGCGGGCGATCATTCTCGATGTCCGCAAGGTGGGTCAGCGGGTCAAAATCATTCTCAGCCGGACGCATCCCGATTTTGTCAGACGGTTGTTCGAGCTGGAAATTCCCGAGGTCGCCGATCAGACGATCGCGATCCGCGCGCTTTCGCGTGAGGCGGGGTATCGCTGCAAGGTCGCGGTCAGTTCGATGGATTCGAAAGTCGACGCCGTCGGCGCGTGTGTCGGCGTGCGGGGGATCCGCATCAAGAACATCATCGACGAACTCGGCGGTGAAAGGATCGACATCGTTCGTTGGAACGAATCGTTGCAGGTGTTGATTCCGAACGCGCTTCGACCCGCCGAGATTGATGAAGTAATGCTTTGCCATTTATTGGGAAGGGCGATCGTGCTGGTGCGTGAGGATCAGCTTTCGTTGGCGATCGGCCGGCGCGGTCAGAACGTGCGGTTGGCTTCGAAGCTTGTGGGCTGGGATATCGAGATCATGACGTCGGAGGAGCTCGACGAGATGATCGAGAAAGCGGTCGGTTTGTTCACCGCGATCGACGGGGTTGAGACCGAACTTGCCGAGAAGCTGGTTGAACAGGGGATCCTCAGTTATGATGATCTTTCGGTGATGGAGATCGCCGATCTGGTCAATACGATTGAGGAGATGACCGAGGAGCAAGCGGTTGAGATCGTCGCGCGTGCCGAGGTCTTGGCCGAGCAGCAGGAAGAAGAGGCGCCGCGTCGTAAAGGATCGCGATCGACCGATCCGATCGACGAGGAAGCGATCGACGAGGGTTCCGAGCCCGAGGAGGTCGGTCACGGCGA
This sequence comes from Planctomycetota bacterium, assembly GCA_021807585.1. GTDB lineage: Bacteria > Planctomycetota > Planctomycetia > Isosphaerales > Isosphaeraceae > JAKBCQ01. The sequence goes on from JAKBCQ010000309.1 coordinate 2,525, forward strand.
AGTCGAAGCGAGCGACAACGGAGCGGCCGACGATCACGAAGGCGATTCCGACGGCGAGGCGACGAGGGAACTTGACGAGATTGTCGACGGGTCGAGCGAACCCGACGAAGCGCGCGATCTCACGCTCGCGTCCGAGCATCGCGTGATCGATCATGAAGTCACTTCGCCGCCGAGCGACGACGATCAGTCGGAAACATTGCGGATCGTGACCGAGGCCGTCGAAACCGGGTCGACGCCGCAAGAAATCGAAGCGCGATCGCACGAGGAAGACAATCGTCCGGTCGGCCGCGAAAACCACCCCCACCACCCCGATACCGAGGCGCAAGATTAAGACATGAGCACCATATGATTCCCCTACCGGGGCGAGCGACGGCCGCCGGTCGAGTCGCGAGCGCGAGTCGGTCTCCTTAACGATCCAGGTGGAAGGATTTCCGGGGGGGTCGTTTCGGTCGCCGCGATGTGAAACTGGACTTGGCACATTTGGCGTCATCCGACCACAATCATTCATAGCCGAAATCGTCGCGTGTCGCGGCGTTCGGTCAAGACCCGGAGGAGTTGCCGTTGACCACGCGTGTCCACGAGTTGGCGAAAGAGCTCGGACTGAAGACGAACGACCTTCTCGACCGAATTCAAAGAGGGGGATTGGAAGTCAAATCCAACCCTTTGGCGAGTCTCGACGAGTCAATGGTCGCGCGGATCAAGGAATTGATCCGCGGTCCCATGGCCGAGGAAGCCGCGTCGCACGGCTCGGTAGGACCGCCCCCGTCTCGTTCCACGGAGAAGCCCGCCATCAGCCCGACAGCCACCGCGACTCGACCGCCAGGATCACACGCGGCCGAATCGACGATCAGCACGCCCGTATCCCCCTCGACCGCGGCTGACGCCCCGTCGTCGGGGCGAGCCCCCGTCGCCCCGAGTCAACACCGGCCTTCCGCGGCGGTTGAATTGCATCCTGACGGGTCCACCAAGCCCGCCGCGAACGCTCATGCGGCGAACGTCGCGGTGAAACCCGCGCCTCAGCCCGCACACGGCGGCGGCGCCACGACGGGTCAACCCCAGCCGAACCGTCCCGCGGCGGCTGCGCAGGCGGTGCAACGCCCGCACGCTCCTCAGGTTGATGTACCTCATCCACCGAAAACGACGTTCGCCGCGGTTACTCCGCCAGTGCAACTGCCGCATCCGATCGAGGAAGACGCGAATTCGGCGGCTCGATCGACCTCTTCCGCTCCGCAATCGCAAGCGCAGCAAGCGAGAGGCGGGGTGGGACCTCTTGCGGGGCACACGCACCGCACGGGAACGGGGGGCGGATCAGGAGGGGGTTTGTCGTCGCGGATGGGAAGCGATTCGGGCAGGCAACAACCGCACCTTCGTCCGGGCTCGTCGTCGTCCGCTCCGCTCAAGCGAAGCGATTATATTTCTCCGAGCGGTACGCGCGGGATGGCGCCGACTTCGCAAGCTTCGTCGACCGCGGCTCCTCCGCAACGTCCCTCGACCTCGGGTCCGACGGGGGGTGGGGGCGGATCCGGCGGCGCGTCGTCGAACGATTCGAATCGAAGGGAATCGACCGGTTCAGGATCGGGGGGGGGGCGTCGCCCGTTGCCGCCGATCGCTCCTCAAGTCGCCTCACCGCCGCCGCGCCGCGGCGATGTGAATAAGCCGAGACCCGCCAACGAACCGAAAACGCAACGTCCTGAAACCAAATTCACTCCCGCGCAATTACGCGAGTTGATTCAAACGGGTCAATTCGGCGCGGTGACTCCGGGCGTGACGCAAGCGGGGGGCGGGGGGCGTGGCGGAGCGCCTGGTCGTCAAGCCCCGACGGGGCGCGGACCGATTCCCGCTCAGCAGCGTCCCGACTCCACGGGCCAGCCGCCGCGTCGCCCGGGGGACGCAGCCGCGGCGGCGCCCACGCCGGCTCCGGCCCCTACTGTCATGACCGATGAGGAGGACGACAAGAAAGCTCATCCGCACGGTCGGCTGGGGTCGCCGGGAGATCGAGCCGGTCGCCGCGCCAAGCGGAACGAACGCGCGCTCGAACGCCGTGTCACATCGCCGCTTCCCGCCGCGGCGCTATTGAATGAAGATGAGGAAGCGGGTCGCGTCCGGGGCCATCACCGCCGCGGCGCTCCCAAAAAACATTCGCGTTCGGCGGTCGTCCCGGTTCGCAAGAGCGACATCTCGCTCGAACCGCCGATCACGGTTCGGTCGCTTTCGATGGCGATCGGCGTTCCCGCCGGCCAGATCATCTCGAAACTGATGAACTTTGGCCAACTTGTTAATATCAACGCGAATATCGACGATGATACGGCGAGCATGCTGTCGATGGAGTTCGGCATTGAGGTGAACATCGCGCGGCCGCGAACCGCCGAGGACGACATGTTGGATCGCCTGGCGGCGCGGGGGGACGAACCGGCGAACTTGATCGCGCGG
>JAKBCQ010000310.1 GCA_021807585.1 Planctomycetota bacterium
GGGTATTACCAGGGCGCCGAGCGTCTCGGCGCGGTCCCTTGGTTCGGCCGAGGATTAAGCGCGACCGTCGTCGCGCGGCAGCCGCTCGCTCTCTCGTTCAAGAATCGAGACGATTACCGCCGCTTCATTCGTCAACTCGCCTTCGCGACCAGAGGCCGATTTTCACCATGGAAATGGACTCGAGGACCCGCCTTGACGCTCGCCGTCGTCGTCCTCACCGCCGAACCGATTGAAGCCGAAGACGATCAAATCCTCGCCGAAATATTAAACCGAAACGAACGACGAGCCGCCGCCGTCACCGGCATCATTCGTCTTAACTTGGCGCAAGAAGCAATGGCCGTTGCGCTCAAGCAACCTCCCGGCGATCGATTCGCCGACGCCGCCTTGATCGCCGAATCGCTCTCCACACGTTTTCGTCGCTTTGTCCCGCTCTTCAACCCCGAGCCTTAACGCATCCATGCCGCCAATGGCCTGAGTGATCCGGGATCGTCCGCAAGTCGTTCTCCACTACGACCCGGCGGTTCCATATCCTCATATCAGGCCGACTCGAGGGCTATAAAACCCAGCTATTATCGGCCCCGGGCGCAGACTCGGCCCCGCGCGCAAAGCCCGCCCCAGGCGAAGGATATGCACCAAGCGAAGAGTCGGAGGCGGAAACGCGCGGGAGTCAGGCGCCCGGCGTCTTAAGGACGTCGACGTGTCGGAATCAGGCGCCCAGCATCCAAAGCGCGATCGGCGTTGCGCGGGCGAATGGGGGATCGTCGCGCGACGACTCGAGCGCAGCCGACAACCGCCGCGCGGTGTCGAGCTCGGGCGCAAGTACCTGGCTGGGCAACGGCTTCCGATCGCACGAGTCAACTTCCACCTCGACTTCGGGCGAGGCGAAATCAGGCCGCGAGAGTCGATAAACCGCATCACGAACCGACCCGTCGGCGACGATCGTGATTTTTTGAATCCGCGCAAATTCGGCGCGCGGGTCGACCGTCGTTTTGATCTTGAGCGTGATTACGTCGCCGGCTTTGCCTGAGGCGACTCCTCCCGCGGGTCGAGGGTCAAAAGTCGCGACGAGCGTTCCCGGGGTTTGCGCGTCGAGCGAGCGCGGTTTCCACCCGAGCTGGCCGGCGAGCCACGCCCCCAACCAGACCGAGACGCGACCTGGACGATCGATCCGAGGCGCGATCGTTTCGATTTCAACCGTCCGAATCCGTCGCAACGGAGCGCGTTGCGACTGTTGATCAAAAAACTGAGCCGTGAGGCCGCGCCAGAGCGTGATGCCAAACCACGCGATATCGTGCCCAAATTGACATATTTTAGGATCAAGCCCCGTTCGAAGCGCCGCGGGGTCGCCGTCGGGATCGGGAAGGCCGATCAACAAGCGGGAGCATTCGCCCGCGAGCGATCGGAACAAGGGCTCGTTTTGGCGTGGATCACCCGTCCACCAAAGGACGAACGGAAGGTCCGATTCGAGCAGCGGTCGGACGGCGCCGGGAAGCAGATCGTTCGCGTTCGGACCCGCCTTGAGAACGATTCGCTCGCTGCAAACCTGCGGCCTTCCGGGAGCGGGAAGATGGCAGAGCGCCGAGACTTCGGCGTCGATCTTTCGCTCGGGGTCGTCGCTCGGGCGCAAAACGATCGTTCGACACGGGTAACGCGCGACGACGACGTCGAGAACGTCGTCAATACGTGAATCTTCTCCGATCGATCCCGCGACGACGAGGTTCGCGAGCACGATTCGAGTGACGCCGGGATGATCGACATCGGGACCGGCGACTTCCTCGGCTGCGGGACCCCACAATTGATCGAGTTGAGCTTCAATCCGCCTGGGATCGACCGCGATCCCCTGCCCGCTCAAAAAGTCTTCCGTAATCGCGTTCGACATAGCGCGCCATTCCTGTCGGAACATCGTTCCTTCTGAACCTCCTTGCGCATCGGCGTGACGTCCATCGGATCAGCCGTTCTGATGTATCTTGATATTGCAAGCGAATCGACTCGAACGGATCGAGCGTCACCGAGACTCCGCGAGTGTGGGATCGGGGCGACGACCGGACGAGGCGAGCGGGTTAAAGCCGTCGCCACCGCGCGCCGTCGCGGGCGAGCAGTTGATCGGCTTCCTCGGGCCCCCAGGTCCCCGACGTATACTCATATATAGGAAACTTCGGATCGCTCCAGGCGTCGAGTATGACGTCGACGAATCTCCACGCGCTCTCGACCGCGTCGGTTCGCGTGAAGAGCGACGGATCGCCGAGCATCACATCCAACAACAAGCGTTCATATGCCTCGGGAGTCGGTACGGCGAACGCCGTTCCATACCGAAAATCCATCCGAACTTCTTGAAGCCGCCGACGCGATCCGGGTACTTTCGCCAGAAACGCCAGGCTCGCCCCCTCGTTGGGCTGAATCCGCAAAACGAGCAGATTCGCACCCCCCGATCCCTCCGAATCGTGCTCGAACAACCGCGCAGGAGGCTCGCGAAACTGGATCGCGATCTCGCTGGCGCGCTTCGGCAACCGCTTCCCCGTCCGGAAATAAAACGGCACCCCCGCCCACCGCCAATTCTCAAGCGTCAGCCGCATCGCCACGTAAGTATCTGTTTTGGAATTCGCCGCGACCCCTTTCTCCTCAAGATAGCCCGGCGCCTCGGCGCCCTGAATCGATCCCTTCGTATACCGCGCCCGCACGGTGTACTTGGCGACATCCTCGGCGGTCCATTTGGGCAACGAGTCAAGAACCTTCACCTTCTCGTTGCGAACCGCGTCGCCTCCCAGATTCGCGGGAGGTTCCATCGCCACCAAACACAAAAGCTGCATCATATGATTTTGCAGCATGTCGCGGATCGCGCCCGACTTGTCGTAATACGATCCCCGACCCCCAGCCATCCCCACCTCCTCGGCCACCGTGATCTGCACCGAGGAAACATGAAGGCGGTTCCAGATCGGCTCGAAAATCGCGTTGCCGAATCGTAACGCCTGAATGTTTTGAACCGTTTCCTTCCCCAGGTAGTGATCGATCCGATAAACCTGGCTTTCGTCGAGCACCGCGGCGACATCGCGATTGAGCTCTCGGGCGCTCTCAAGATCGTGACCGAACGGCTTCTCGATGACGACTCGGCTCCAAGGCGTTTCCTTTTGGCTCGAATGAATCAGCCCGGCTCGTCCCAGATTCTCAACGATCATGCTGAAAAACTCGGGCGCCACCGCCAGATAAAACAACCGATTCCCCATCGTCCCGTGGCTGGAATCAAGCTGTTCAAGCTTGCGCTTGAGATCGAAATACGCGGCCGGATCGTCGAATTGCCCCGAACTGAACGCGACATGCGGCTCGATCCGTTTCCAGGCATGCTCAAAATCGGGACCCGAGTCCTTGGCGAGCGTCGTTTTCAGCTCGGATCGAAAACGATCGTCAGTCCAATCGCGGCGTGCGAATCCGACAATCGCGTAATCCGCCGGCATGTGCCCCTGCGAAGCCAGATGAAACAGCGCCGGAGCGAGCTTGCGGTGCGTTAAATCCCCCGTCGCGCCGAAGAGTACGATCGCGCACGGGTCGGGCACGCGGGCTCGCGGTAAATTCTGGCGGAGCGGGTTATCGTCTTTGGCCGAGGCGTCGGTCATCCCTGTCGGCTCCCGGGCGGTTCAATACGTGAAGCGAGGCGAACGACAATTCTCGAAAGACGACTCTCATAAGATATCCGCCTTCATGAACGCTTCACGACCGGATCAAAATTGTCCCCCGGATCGTTCCGCCGATCAAGAGTCGAGCGAGACGGAATCGATGCGAGATCCGCGGGGCTTTACTCCATCTCCCGACAGGCGACAACGTTCCGGTTATTGTGAAGATCGAAAAGCCGACCGAGCCGCGATCCATCAAACCTTCTCGATCGCTCGATCATCAAGCGCCGCGAAAGTCTCTCCGAAAGCGACGTTTCGATCAGCGTGGAGTTCGGTTCGCGGGCGCCCCGACGTGATCGCCCTCGAAAAACCGTCGATTCAACCGCGCGCAATCGGCCTCGGTCAGACGATAAAGCAAAATCGAATAGCCGATACCAACGCGATCGATCGGTTCCAATTCGCGAAAGTACGCGAAGGCGTCGAAATCAACCCGCCACGCGGGATAAATCGAACTCGGCGAAGGATCGTAAAGCGACCAGGGCAATCCTCTTAAGATCGATACGCTGACGGCGTAAAGCCCTGGCGTCAGTCGCTTGGCAAAGCCGACGCGGGGCGCATTCGAAGGGATCGGACCCGCCGTCCCCGGCGCCGCGGGGGGCAGAAACCACTCGAACCCCTCGCCCCGAGCGATTAACAAATTCGGGTTCACCTGGCCGAAATACGCCAGCCCGATCCTCTCACCCGGCGCAATTTGTCGCACCCTCCGCGCCAACCCGACGAGATCCTGACCCCAGTCGATGTTGCTGTCGATCAAATGCTCGGAACCTCGGCTCGGACCTCCCGAAACCCAATTAAAGAACGCTAAATAATGCGGATGAATCGAAGCCGTCGCCGCGAAAGCGAACGCCAAACCAAACGCGATCACGCATCGGGCGCCGATCAAAGCGACCCGCGTCCGACCGTGAAACGCGACCGCACCCAATAAACCTGTCATTATAAAAACGTATGGGTATATTGGCAGAACGTAACGCAAGCCGATATTGATATTGGTCGCGAAGCTCATCGTCGCGAGCGAAACCGCGGGGACGAGCGCCAGGTCGATCGCGTCGGTAATCGCTTGACGATCGGCGCGCCGCGCCGCGAATAAGCCGAAGGCTCCCGTCGCCGCGACGATCAGCAGAATCCCCTCGGGCGTTTTATATAAGATTGCAAGCAAATAATAATTCCACCAGCCCGTCCGGCGGCGCACCCCGTCGAGATAAACGGGATAACTGAGAACGTTCGCCTCGGGATCGACGTTCGTCGCCGTGGGATCGGAACCCCGTAAAAACGCCGCGGGAACGCCTTCG
>JAKBCQ010000311.1 GCA_021807585.1 Planctomycetota bacterium
ATTTCCCTTATCAAAGCGCTATCGGCGTCGCCGCCGCCGCGGCGTTCGATTAGCATGAATCCGATCGATCGATCCCAGAACGTACCCGAACGTCTATCTCGCAAGTGATACTTATATGTTAAAAAAACTGTTATTCTTGCTCGTCGCGCCGTCGCTGGCGACGTTTTTGGGATGCGGGAGCGTTCATCTGGCGGCGACCGAGAGGGGAGACGAGGCGAAGGACGGCGACGAGCATGAAGCGAAGGTCGAGGGGAAGGTGACGGTTCGCGCCGAGGCGGCGAAGCTCGGTCCGATGATCGAGGTCGTGCAAGGGCTTGGCAAGTGCGAGGCGATCCCCGATCGGCTCGCGACGTTGACGCCGGCGGTCGAGGGGCATGTTGAGAAACTGCTCGCCAAGCCGGGTGATCGCGTCAAGGCGGGGCAGGCGATCGTCCATTTGGCCGAGGCGATCGCCCGCGCCGATCTCGCCGAGAAAACCGCGACCCGCGACGGCCTCAAGGCGTCGCTCAAATTGCTTGAATCGAAGCCGCGAGCCGAAGAGCGACGGGTTAATGAATTGGCGATCGAGCAGGCGAAATTGGGCGTCGAGAAGGCTCAGCGGATCGTCGATCGACTGACGCCGCTGTTGCGCGGCCATGAAGTTTCGGATCAGCAAATGTTTGAGGCGAAGCAAGCGGTCGAGCAGGCGAACATCGCGGTGAAAACCGCCGAATCTCAGCTCAAGGTGTTGATGATCGGACCCAGACCCGAGGCGGTCGCAGAGGCTCAGGGCAAAATCCAGACGGCCGACGCCGCGGTTTTGTTTTCCCAAACGCATCTCGAATATCACACGATCCGCGCGCCGATCGACGGAGTTCTCGATTCGCTCACGTGCCATCCCGGCCAAACGATCGCGATCGGCGCTAAGATCGGCGAGGTCGTCGACGCTTCGCTCGTTTACGCCGCGGTTTGGCTTCCCGGACGCGCAGTCGAGCGCGTGAAGCCGGGCCAAAAGGCGAAGATCAAATCGGCGGGCGCCCCCTCCTGGTCGGATCGATCCGCCGAGACCGAAGATCTCGAACTCGACGGGGTCGTCGAGGCGATCGGCAAAGTCGCCGATCCTCAAACGGGCAACATCCCCGTTCATGTGCTTGTGGAAAATCCCAAAGAGGTTCTCACACTGGGAGAGATGGTCGCGGTTGAGATCATTGTGAACGAAACACCCGATCAGATCTTGATCCCGTTCGCCGCGGTGCTCGATCAAGGCGAAGGCGCCGTCGTCCATGTGATTCGCGAAGGCAAGTCGAAACCGCTTCATCCCAAGCCGGGCGCAAGCCACGACGGCTGGATTCAGGTTTCGGCGACCGATTTAAAACCGGGTGAATTCGTGATCACCGACGGCGGTTACAACCTTCCCGAGGGGACGACGATCACGATCGCGACCGGCAAGGAAGGCGAAGAGGGAGACGACAAGAAAGAAGGCGCGAAGAAAAAAGACGACGAGCACGAGAAAGGCGACGCGAAGAAAGACGACGAGCACGACAAAGCCGATGCGAAGAAAGACGAACCCGCCGGGAAAAACGCCGCTCAAAAAGAAGAAGAACATGATGACGTGAAAGTCTCAAAATCTGAAGGTAAATCGGGGGTGAAATCTTCGGTCGAAGTGAAATCCGCCGCGGCGAAGGGGGTCGATCGATGAGCGATCGCGATCGCGAGCTTGACGGGGGATCGAGGCGGAAGCGCGAGGGGATCAATCTTGTCAAGTGGGCGCGGCCTTATTTTGGTTTGATTCTCTTATCGACGGTTTTATTAACGGCGCTGGGCGTGTTTGCGATGTTCGCGATGCCGAGCGGGATTTATCCCGAGGTCGCGTTTCCCCGGATCGTCGTGATCGCGCAAACGCCGGGCATGGCGGTAAAAGATGTGGAAGTGGCGGTCACTCGGCCGATCGAGGAGGCGGTGAGCATTGTTCTGGGGGTGATCCGCGTTCAATCGAAGTCGCTTCGAGGCGCGTCCGAGATCAACATCGATTTTTCACCCGAGACCGATATGATCCAGGCGCTCAATGATATACGTGCGCGGATGGCGGAGGTGGGATCGCAGTTGCCCGCGGGGACGTCGACGATCACCGAGCGTCAAACGCCTTCGGTGTTTCCGATCATTTCGTTCGTGGTGAACGGCGGTCGTGATCCTTCGGCGCTTTACGATTACGCGTATTTTGATTTGAGGCCGCGGATCAGCCGGATCCCCGACGTTTCGTATGTGACGGTGCAGGGGGGGGATATTCGTGAGATTGTGGTCGAGATCGACCCGCGTACGCTCGCTTCGGCGGGTTTATCGATCGCCGACGTCGCCGATCGGCTGACGAAGGAGCATCGGCTTAAGGCGGTGGGTCGGCTCGATCGCGAATCGCTTCAATATCAGGTGTTGACGAACACGCTCGCGAGCGAGCCGAGCGAGCTTGAGGATCGCGTGATCGCGACCAAGAACGGCCAGGAGATCCGCATTCGCGATCTGGGCCGGGTGATCGTGACGCATCAGGATCGGACGACCGCGATCCGGTCGAACGGCAAGGATGCGGTTGCGCTCACGGTGTTCAGGCGGCTCGGGGGGAACGCTCTCGCGGTTTCGCGCGAGCTCGAAAAAGTTTTGGCCGAGGCGCGCGTTTCGGCGCCGCGGGGAGTGCGCATCGTACCGGTGTACGACCAGGGGGATCTTGTCAAGACCGCGGTCGCCAACGTGCGCGATTCGATCCTGATCGGCGGGCTCTTCAGCGTGTTGATCCTGTTGATCTTTCTCAAAAGTTTGCGGGTGACGATCATCGCTTCGTTGTCGATTCCGTTAAGCTTAATTATTAGCTTTGTTTTCTTATATCTTATTGGCGATACGCTCAATTTGATGTCGCTGGGTGGGCTCGCGGTCGCGATCGGTTTGATCATCGACGATACGGTGGTGGTTGTTGAGAACATCGCTCGGCATCTCGCGGAGGGGGAGACGGGGGATCGCGCGATCGATCGCGCCGGCAAGGAGATCACGGGGGCGGTCGTCGGGTCGACTCTGACGACGATCCTCGTGTTCGTACCGCTGGCGTTTGTGCGCGGAGTGATCGGCCAGTTTTTCCAGTCGCTCAGCCTGGCGCTTTCGGTGTCGCTCGTCGTATCGATGATCGTGAGTTTGACGATCATTCCGTTGCTCGCCGCGCGGTTCGTGGGGAAGCGGCCGATGCCGGCGACGGGGCCGATTTACAATCGACTCGCCGATGGATATGAAGGATTGTTGCGGTTTGGATTACGTCGGCCGGCGATCGCGCTGGCGCTGGCGCTCGCCGCGGTGATTCCCGGCTATTACCTGTTCAATCATCTGGAACAGGGATTCATGCCCGATATGGACGAAGGGGCGTTTGTGCTCGATTACGAGATGCCCGTGGGAACCTCGCTGGCGCAAACCGATAAGGTGTTGCGGAGGGTGGAGAAGATCTTATCCAAGACCGAAGACGTCTCGGGTTATATTCGTCGGACGGGCGCCGAGCTCGGATTTTTCGCGACCGAATCGTACACCGGCGATATTTTGGTGAGCCTCAAGCCTCCCGGCAAACGGCGGAAGCTCGCCGCGATTTTTGAGTCGTTGCGCAAGGAATTGGCCGAGAAGGTCCCCGAGCTCGAAACCGAGCTCGTCCCGCTGGTTCAGGATCAGCTCAACGATTTGGCTGGAGTCGAGAGCGTCGTCGAGGTGAAGGTGTTCGGGCCCGATCACGCGAAGCTGCGCGAACTCGCCGAAAAAGTGGGCGAGGTCGCCGAGAAGCACGTGAAAGGGATCGCCGACGTGAACACGCACGTACTTCTTGGCAATCCCGATATCGTGATTCATCCCGACAGTGTTCAGACGGCGCGGGTGGGGCTGACGGTACTGGACATCGAGAACCAGATCAACGCGGCGCTTTACGGCCAGGTGGTGAGCACGATTCCCGAGCAGGACAGGATGACGAGCATTCGCGTTCGTTATTCGGATCGGGTGCGGTTCGATCGCGAGCATCTGGCCGATTTACCGATCAGCATTCCTGGGGCGAACGCGGGGGGAGTGAACTTCGTGCCCCTCTCTCAGTTGGCGCGGATCGAACTCGTGCGGAGCCCGAACGAGCTGACGCGAGAGAATCAGCAACCGTTTATCAACGTGACCGCCGAGCTCGAGGGGCGCGATCTCGGGGCGGTTAACGCCGATCTCGAACGCGAACTCAAGAAGCTCGAATTCCCGACGGGTTATCGCTGGGAATTGGCGGGGAATTATCAATCGAAGCGCGAGGCGTTCGTCAGTTTATCGGTTGTTTTGGTTGTTTCGGCGTGTCTTGTGTTTCTTTTGCTGGGATTTCAATTCCGCAGTTTAACGCTGCCGCTGTTGATTTTTTTAACGCAGCCGATCTCGCTCGCGAGTTCGCTTTTCGCGCTTTGGATCACGGGTACGGCATTGAACGTCTCGTCGTTCATGGGGGCGATTTTGCTGATCGGGCTCGACGTCAAGAACGGGATCATCCTGATCGAATACATCGGTCAGTTGCGCGAGCGCGGCGTACCGCTGCACGAGGCGCTCGTTCGCGCCGGCAGGACGCGATTTCGGCCGATCCTGATGACCAGCCTGACCGCGATCTTCGGCCTCGTCCCGCTTGCTTTCGGCCAGGGTCCCGGGGCGCAGATGCAACAGCCGCTCGCGATCGCGGTCATCGGCGGTTTAATTATGAATATGTTAATTACACGATTATTGATTCCCGTCGGCTACCTTCTCTTGATGAAGAAATCGACTTCGCCCGATAATCCAGCGACGAGAGACAAGCTACCGTCGTTGGATTTGGAGTCGTCGCTTGCGTAAACAACGATTTCGGTCGTCGGTTTTGATCGCGTTTTGCCGGCTCGCGGTCTGTGCGTCTTTGTGTTCGAGCGGCCGCGCCCAGACGTTCCAGCAGGGGGTCGTCGTGGCGCGTG
>JAKBCQ010000312.1 GCA_021807585.1 Planctomycetota bacterium
GGTCAATTTCTGGGTGTCTATGTTCTGGGGCGATGTTCTGGGGCTGGGGCGCTGGGGCGATGTTCTGGGGCGGGGGCGGTCAATTTCTGGGTGTCTATGTTCTGGGGCGGGGTGTCTATGTTCTGGGGCGATGTTCTGGGGCGATGTTCTGGGGCTATGTTCTGGGGCGCTATGTTCTGGGGCTATGTTCTGGGGCTATGTTCTAGGGCGATGTTCTAGGGCGATGTTCTGGGGCGTTGGGGCATGCAGGTATGGAACCGTCTTGGAAACAGGCTGACGTCTTCCCGGTTATCGCCCATGTCATCGAGGCGGCATTCCGGGAGCACCAGCGCTTCATAACCGCCCAGGAAATAGCCACGCGGCTATTGCAAGACCCCGAAGGACGTGTAACATCGTCGAGGCTGCGCGCGAGCAGCAGGAAGAGCAGCAGTCCCGCGATTGGCTGGCCAGCAACATGGTATCCTGGTTCAGCCAACGCATCACGGTCGGCCAATCCGAGTGGGTGGGGGCGTTTGAACGAACCAAGATCAACGGGCTGTGGGCGTATAAGCCCAGCGATGCGGCCAATCGTTAGCGTGTAATGTGCAGCGGGAGGTCGATCGATGGGCTGGGTCTGGAACGTTTTGCTCTCCTTCAGCAACGAGGAGTTCTGGGAAGACGGCGAAGACGAGGCCCGAGACACCTGCGAGGCGCTGGAGCGAATCAACCAGTGGATCCCGCACGGTAGCTTGGTCAGCTTGACGGGCCCTACCTACGACGATGATGCCGGGTATGGGATGGACGCCAACCTGTACGGCGGCGGGTTCAAGAACTTCGACATCGAGGGCCTCATCGACGTGGTAAAGGCTCAGGCCTGGAAGGACCGGGCGAAGGTCCAGTTGTGGGTGAAGGGAGCAGAGGAAGGCATGGGCGAAGACCCGTTCACCCTTATCAAACTCGGTCGGCGGCGCGCCAAGCAGCCGGTAAAGGCTGTCTCTCAGTCCAAGCCCAGGGGCGGGACCAAGGGCAAAGGTCGCCGCGGCTAACCAAACATTGCACCTGACCGCGGCGGCATTACGGCTTTTCGGAGTCCGTTATCTCACCGGCCCGCCGCGGCAGGTGAACTTGATCGTTACAGAGTTCTCAAGAGAACTGCATCAGTCCTTTGTCTTCGCGCCAGGGCTTCTTCGGCTCATCCTCCTTGACCTCGCAGTTGGCTAGCGCCTTGGCCTTCATCTCCAGGTCCACTTCCGCGTACACGTTGGTCGTCTCCAGAGCGCAAATCGCAGACACCCAGAAATTGGCAGGTTACCGAACCCCTCTATTGATTCGTGTAAACCCGGGATTAGTATGAGGTTAGATCTTAGCTCGCCCTTCGGCCCATCATAATTCGGGCCCCTCGGTTGTCTTCGTGCGGCGTGCTCGTGATCGGCGGGTACAAGCGGGGCCGAGGGTTTTGATGTCGGATTGGCGGATTCAGGTTTCCGATTCGAGGTTCTTTTGGGGTTGGAGTCCGCGTCCCTGACGGGCGAATGCGTTAGCTTGTCCGGGGTTGATCTATTGATCCTTGATCGTCTTGATCCTGATTTTTCGCGTGAAGGCTTTTCCAATCGGCCTCGACTCGGTATATTGGTGTTTTCGCGCAAAACACGGCGATGAACGTTTTGAATCGGGAGTTTCGTGTCGATGTATGCGATTTTTGAGGATGGAAGCCATCAATTTCGGGTTCAAGAGGGAGATCGGGTGACGCTCGATCGCCGCGACGGCGTTCCGGGAGATCTCGTCGAGTTCGACAAGATCTTCTTGATCGCGGGACGAGACGGCGATCCGCTGCTCGGCGCCCCGACGGTCCCCGGCGCCAAGGTGACCGCGCGCATCGAACGACAGTTTCGCGGCAAAAAGATCATCATCCAAAAGTTCCGCAGGCGTAAGAACGTGCGACGTCGCCGCGGACACCGGCAATACCACACCGCGGTCAAAATCGAGAGCGTCGTCGTCCCCGTCTAAACGGGCTCGATCTCGATCTTAAGCCTTTTCAATATCGGGCTCGATCTTGATTTCAAGACGACCTTAAATAAGTATTCGATTGATTCCGCAGTCGACCGACGGATGTGTTGTCACTTTCGTCGGGTCGCTCGGACGACGCGCGGCCGCCCGGCGTGATCGCGAATCGTGGGGGCGAGTTCGAATACGTCCAGACGGTCGACGAGTCGTCTCACGGGATCTTCCTGGCTTGAACCGATTTCGAGGATCAGCCGACCTCCCGGTTTTAGTAACGCTCGCGCCGAATCGATCAACGGCTCAATGATGGAGAGTCCGTCGGGACCGCCGTCGAGCGCGATGAGGGGCTCAAAATCGCGTACCCCTTTTTCGAGCCCTGAGAGTTCGCACGTAGAGATATAAGGGGGATTGGAAATGATCGCGTCGAACGGTTCTTCGTTCGCGACGGGGTCGAGCAGTGTCCCCTGACGGAACGTAACGCGGTCGGCGAGCTTGAGCGATTCGGCGTTGCCGCGGGCGATCTCGAGCGCCTCTGGACTGATGTCGATTGCGGTGAAAGAGACGCCTGGATGTCGGCTTGCGCACGCGAGGGCGAGGCAACCCGAGCCGGTACCGACATCGACTGCGCGGGGCTTGGCGATATCTTTCATCAGTTCTAGAAATGCGAGGACGACGAATTCCGAATCGGCGCGCGGGATCAAAACCGCGGGAGTAACCGTAAACGGGAGCGCGTAGAACTCTTTACGGCCGACGAGATAGGCGACGGGGGCGCCGTCGGCTCGGCGGCGTACGAGGTCGCGGAAGGCGCTCCTGTCGGCTTCCCCGATCGTTTCCTCGTAATGCGTATAAAGTTTGACCCTGGGCCATTTGAGTGCGTGAGCCAAGAGCACTTCGGCGTCGAGCCTGGGGCTTTCCGAGCCTTTTTTCTTGAGGAACTCGGACGTCCAAACGAGAAGTCGGCCGATCGTCCAACGATCGGGATCGGGATTCAGGGGAGGCGCCGCGGCGCCATCGCCCGGTGGTTCGGGGGCTTGATCGATCGTCGAGCCCTGTTTGGCGGCAGATCCTGGGGAATTATGGGGCATCGAGTCTCTCGCACGCCGAACGGCTTGGGCTTGAAGTCATAGATCGCCGAGTTGTTCGCGGCGATCGTGATCGATCAACGCGGAGGTCAACTCGTCGAGCTCTCCCAGCATGATGCGGTCCAGACAGTAAAGCGACAAGTTGATTCGGTGATCGGTCATGCGGTTTTGGGGAAAATTGTACGTGCGGATCCGTTGCGAGCGATCCCCCGAGCCGATCAACGAGCGTCGTTGGTTATCGCGTAGTTCCCGGTTTTGCTCGCGAATTTGATCGTAAAGCCGACCGCGAAGGATCCGCATCGCCTTGGTTTTGTTTTTGTGTTGGCTGCGTTCGTCGCGGCAGTTGATTACAAGTCCCGAAGGGAGATGCGTGATCCTGACGCCGCTTTCGGTTTTGTTTTGATGCTGGCCGCCTGGCCCTCCCGACCGCATGACGTCGATTTGCAGATCCTCGGTGCGAATCTCGATTTCGACCTCCTCGGGTTCGGGGAGGACGGCGACGGTCGCCGCGGACGTGTGGATGCGGCCTTGTGTTTCGGTTGCGGGGACGCGCTGAACGCGGTGTCCGCCGCTTTCGAACTGCAAGCGACGAAACGCTCCCTCGCCCGAGATGCCGAACGAAGCCTCGCGAAAGCCGCCGAGTTCGGTCGGCGCGATTTCGAGAGTTTCAAACTTCCAACCCGAACGGTCGGCGTAACGTTGATACATATTGAAAAGGTCACGTGCGAATAAGGCGGCTTCGTCGCCGCCGGTTCCGGCGCGAATTTCGACGATCAGCGCGGCGTGATCGGCGCCGGCTTGACGATCGTAAAGGACATCGCGAAGCGCTTCGCCGATTCGCGCCTGTTCGGCGTTCAGCGAGGCGATCTCGGCCTCGGCGTATTCGCGCATCGACGGATCGGATTCGGCGGAAAGGAGCTGCTCGGCCTCGGCGATTTTGCGGCCAAGTTCGAGGTATTTGCCGTATGGAATCGCGAGTTTGGCGAGCGAGCCGCGTTCTTTGGCGAGCGCCGCGTACCGTGCGGGATCGACCGCGATCGAAGGATCCTCGAGCGCGGATTGGAGCTCGCCGAAGCGGCGGTAATCGGACTGAAGTCGCTCAAACACGTGATCACTTTATGTCGATATCGGCTCGATCGAACAAGAAGAAAAGGCGCGTCGGATCGAACGCGCCGCGGCGGCGGTTGGATACGCGGAGGATCGTCGCCGCGGCGCGGATCGATTAGACCGCGGCGGGCTCTTTCTCTTTGGTTTTTTTGGTTTTGCCGTAAGTGCCCTGGAATTTGCGGTTGAATTTATCGACCCGGCCCGCGGCGTCGACGAATTTGACCGACCCGGTGTAAAACGGGTGGCACTTCGAGCAGACTTCCACGGCGATCTTGGGTTTGGTGGCGCGCGTGTTGAACGTGTTACCGCAACCGCACGTTACGACGCATTCCACGTACTTGGGGTGAATTCCGTCTTTCATGGTTTTATGTTCTTTCGTCGGACTGTTCCACGCCGGTGTGGCGATCGGCCGAGCGGCGTGGTAAACCGATTCGGTTGGTTGATCGCGTTAGAGTTCAGGATTATAGCGAGCGGCTCGAAAAAGTCCAAGAGCGGCGATTCCAAGGAAACACGAGTTGACGAACATGGCGAACCCCAAAACGATTTTCATCACTGGAGCGACGGGGCTGGTCGGCAGCCATGTCGTTGAGGAGGCGTCGGCGCGGGGGCATAGCGTCCGAGCGCTCGTCCGCGGCTCGAGCGATACCTCCTGGCTCGATAGCCAATGCGTCGAAAAGGTCGAAGGCGATCTCGCCGATAGCGCCGCGCTCAAGAAGGGGGTCGAAGGCGCCGACTGGGTGATCAATTGCGCCGCCAAAGTGGGAGATTGGGGCAAA
>JAKBCQ010000313.1 GCA_021807585.1 Planctomycetota bacterium
GACTCGCGCGCGAGGGGTTTTCGATTGATCATTGGATTGGACTCTCGCTTGCGCGTTTTGGTGTTGCGCTTTTTCTCGGGGGAAGAACAGCAAGTCGTTCATTGACAAGAGATTAGATCATAGCCAAGTCGATCATCACATTTGGAGTCGAAGCCGGAAATGCCGTTCGAAATACACGCACGAAGCGTGAGCGAGTGAGTCGTTTTATTTCGAAAATACGCACTCGCTCACGCTTCGTGCTTGTATTACAGATCGATTCACATATGTAGTCTCCATACCGAAGGTAACGGAAACGCGCAACATCAAAACTTGCGCGTCGGTTTAGTATAAGCCGACATCCGTTCTCTCAAAGATGCGCGCACGGAGCGTCGAAGTGACGGACAATGACTCTACAGCGCCGCCCGCTCGGGAGGAATTTCGTCACGATCAACGCTTCTTTTTCCCCTTCTTTTGCGCCTTGGCGTTCGCCTTCTTGGGAACCGCGCGACGTTCACGCGCGGGCTCGACGAATCGCCTCGGAGGCGCACCGCCGCGTCGCTTGGGAGGCCGACGACGTTCGACGCGATCGACCTCCTGATGCGGCAAAATCAAATCGAGCTCGCGACCGTCGACGTCCACCCGCGCAATCCGTACCTCAAGACGATCCCCGAGCCGATAACGAAATCCCTTGCGTCGACTCGTCAAAGAATGCGTTTCCGGCTCATAAATATAATAATCCAATCCCGATTCGGCCTCGTCGAGCACCGCGACATGGAGCAAACCCTCGACGGGGAATTCGATCAGCCGGCAAAAAAGCCCGAAATCCTCGACCCCGACGACGACCGCGTGAAACAACTCGCCGATTTTCGGTTCAAGATACGAAAGTAATTTTACGCGTATGAGTTCGCGTTCGGCGGCCTCGGCTCTGCGCTCCAATTTGGTGCAATGATCGCCCAATACCGTCAGCTCGTCGAAATCGCTTTTCGGCTTTTTTCCCGCGAGAATCGCCAGAATCTGGCGATGAACCTGAAGATCGGGATAACGGCGGATCGGCGACGTAAAGTGGCAGTAATCGTCGCTCGCTAGCGCGTAATGACCGATCTCCTCGGGAGTGTACCGCGCTTGTTTCAAACTCCTCAGTAAGCCGTAATGAATCGCGTGCGCCTCGGGAAGCAAAGCCGTCTCGCGGAGCAGCCTTTGCAGCTCGAATCGACTGCGCGGTTCTTCGATCGCAATCCCCAAACTCCGCACGAATTCGGCGAAACGGAGCAGCTTGAGCGGGTCGGGATCCTCGTGACCGCGCCGCAAAAATCCGGCTTCGCGCTCGCTCAAAAACTCGGCCGCGGCCTCGTTCGCGGCGAGCATGAACTCCTCGATCAACCGATGACTCTCGTCATGCGCGACGATCCGAGCCCCCGTCACCTCGCCCGAATCCCCCAGCTCGACAGCGATCTCGGGCATGTCGAGCTCGAGCGCGCCCCGCTCGATCCGTCGCTTGCGCAAGATCAAAGCCAACTCGCGCATTGGAGCGATCAAAGCGACGGCCACGGGATCGAACGACGCGTCGCCTGCCGATACATCTAATCTTCCATGTTTAATAACTTCATAAGCTTGTTCGTAGGTAAATCTTTGAAGAACGCGGATCGCCGATCGCGCGAATTTGACGTCGGTTTTCCGCCCCTCGGGGTCGAACTCGATCAAAACGCTGACGGCGTAACGCGTTCGGCCGGCTTGAAGGCTCGCGACTCCGTTCGAGACGACCTCGGGAATCATCGGCAGGACGCGATCGGGGAGGTAAACGCTCGTCCCCCGCTCCCGCGCCGAACGATCGACATGCGAGCCGAGTTCGACAAACCACGACACGTCGGCGATGTGCACCCCCAGCGAATAAAAGCCTTTTTCATCACGCGACAGCGAAATCGCATCGTCAAAATCACGCGCGTTTGCAGGATCAATCGTGATCGTCGGTAGATCGCGCAGATCGAGCCGGCCCGAAACGTGATCGGGGTCGAATTCGTTCGCTCTCCGCCGCGCCTCGATCAACGTCTCATCGTCGAATTGATCGGGAAGTTCAAAGCTTTTGATAATTGAGAGGGTGTCGACCCCGGGCTCGCCGCGACGCCCGAGGATTTCAATCAAAACCCCCTCGCCTCCTTGATACGGAGTCGGATAGCGGACGATCTCGACCGTCGCCTTATCCCCAGGCTTCGCCCCCTTGGCGCCGGGATCGCCCACATAAATCGGATCGTGGAACGTCCCCCCGTCGATCTTGACGAAACCCGAGCCTTCCAGTTCAAGATATGTTCCTACAAATAACGACGAGGCCCGCGAACGGACCTCGACGATCTCGCCGCGACGATTCGGCCCGCGATCGCGCGACTTGGGCTTGAGCCGAACCGCGACGACGTCCCCCGTCGAAGCGTCTCCCGCGGATTCCACGGGGATGTAAATATCTTTGCTTTTATCCGCGACGCCGGTTTGGCGGACGAAGCCGAACCCCTTGCGATTGCGGCGAAAAACGCCGACGACGACCCCCTTGTTCAAGGTCGAGGCGGTCGACGAACCCTCGTTCAAATCCGCGACGAGCAGAGCTCGATCCGAACGGCGAACGATCAAACCCGCATCAAGCATACGCTTGATCACACGTTTAAATTCAGGATAATCGTCGGGGAACAGGCCCGAACGCTTCCAGAGCCCGCGCGATGTCGGCGGCTTGCGGGATCGATCGCTCAGCTCCTCCAGAATGCTCGCTTCAACGTCGTCTCTCGTCATTCTCGCCAGGCCGTTCCATGTTGAAAGTCGATCGAGACGCTCATTCCCCGGCGATCTCGGCCGCCGCGGGCTCGCCGTTCTCCCCCTCGGTCGTCGCCGCGAGACCGCTCGATCCCTTGAAGAGACGTCGCCCCAAATCCTGCTGATACGGCGTCCAGCGCGATTCGCGACCAGGATCGTCGCGGATCTCCCGCGTGAACGAATGAATCTTGGCGTCGAGATTATCAAGATAATGCAGCGCGATCGCCTCGGGAGTCATCGGCAACTTGGGACTGCCGTATTCATAAAGGCCATGATGGCTAACAATCATATGCTTAACGCGAAGCAAAAGCTCGGCGGGGAACGGCTCACCCGTCAGGTCGATCGTCCGCTCAACCTTGTCGCGGAGCATCTCCACCCCCATCACCAGATGACCGATCAATTGCCCCTCGTCAGTATATGAAAAAGCGCGATCATACGAAAGCTCGTCGATCTTACCGATATCGTGGAGAAAAACCCCGGTTAACAGCAGATCGCGGTCGATCTCGGGGTAGAACTCGCAGATCGCCCGCGCCGTTTCAAGAAGCGTTACCACATGCTCAAGCAAACCACTGTGATATGCGTGATGATTTTTGATACCCGCGGGCGACGCGACGAACTTGCGGACGAATTCGTCGTCGATCAAAAAGCATTCGACCAGAGCGCGAAGGTGGGGATTGGAAAGCTTGAGCAAGATCTCTTTGAGGCGAGCGAGCAGCTTCGTTCCGTTGAGCGACGATCGCGGCGTAAAGTCGTCGGGATCGAGCCCCGTCGAATCGGCGACCTCGAGATGCGAGACGATCATCTGGAGCGCGCCCTGGAACACCTGCACCTTGGCGCGGACTCGAAGATAATCGCCGGGCTCGAAACCCGCGGCGATCCGCTCGGTCGCGTTCCAAAGCCGAGCCCCCACCGTTCCCGTCTTATCGCGCAAATCCAGGTGGAGATACAGGTTCCCTTGCCGATTGGCCCTCAACTGCTTATCGGCCACCAGGAAAACCTCGTCCACCGAAACGCCGTTCGAAAGCGTGTTAACGTATTGTCGCATCGGAATATATTCGCGCCTCAGAAAAGTTCCGAATCGCCGATCGATACGGGTCGAAGAGAGGTCGATTGTAGAAACCCCGCGCTCGCCGGGTCAAGTACGGCGAAATCGCCGAGCGTCTTCGTCGACTCGATTGACTCTCTTTCTACTATGATGAATTTGATTGAATTTTTATTTCAGTTTCAACCCGGGTAAATCGCGCGATCGGCGCAACGCTCGAACGGCGATTCATGAACGGCGGACAAAACGGATCGGCGAGTGCACGCGGGAATTCTCCCAACCGATCCAAAACGCGAATCGCAAAAAGATCGACCGCCGCGGCGGATCGGCTTTAGCAGATACACGACGAACCGAAGCCGAAACCGGGTGAAGCATTCGGCTTCGGATTGGGATCGAAAGCGATCGATTCGATCGCCGCGCGGCGTGGATCGATGTTCGTATCTTGTTGATCGGCTTTAGCTTAGGTATGCGAGCGCGGACGACCGAAGCGTCGTCGTCGCGACGTCGAGCCGAGCGTTTATTTCTTGCGCGGAACGATCGACGCGTTGCTCATTTGACGGAAAAACTCGTCGCGATCGCGTCGCATATTGGCGCAACGCTCGTTACTCGCCGTTTCATAGGCAATCGCCTCATCGAGTCGGCGTTTCGACTCGGCTTTGGCGGAAGAATCGCTTCGGAAAGTGGGATTCGATTGCGGGTTTGTTTCGGCCATCGCCGTCACCTTTTGATAGGCGTTTCCACCGCGAATCCTCCGAAGAGAATCTCGGCGATTCGCCTGGAAACCGATTGCATGTTATCGAGCAGCGCTCGAACACGCATGTCCTTCAATTGTACCGCACAGTTCTCATCCAAATTCAGTTTACGATAATCGAGATTGGAATCAAGACATAAAACCGATAAGACCGGACCTTCTCGATTCTTCGCGCCGGCTGCGCAAAAATCAACCTCGTCGTCATAGCGGATTTCAGCGGGAATAACGGCGCTCTCTTCAAGCGGGTCGAAGATCGGAACCGCGACGACCCAGGTTAAATCGTCGGCAATCCGTTTAAGATATTCGTCTCGATCGATTCGAAAATAATCGCAAAGCGTGTTCCGAGAATCTTGATCGGCCGGATCGTTCGATTGAAGAA
>JAKBCQ010000314.1 GCA_021807585.1 Planctomycetota bacterium
GCCCCGGGACGCGCCGCGAACGGTAATACCGCGTACCGATTCCGTCCCGCGGATCGCTTGGCGCGCTCGATGAACGCATCCTCCGCCTTCCGCGAATCGTCCCCCACACTCAAACTTCGATCGACCGCGAACACCACATAACGCTCGGCGGTCGGTTTAAGCAACGTCAAACCCGCCAAACACAAAACAAGCAGCGTTAAAATCGAAGATCTGCCGATCAGTGAAACGATCCGCTGCCGGCGCGGTAAATCGCACAGGCTTTTAATAAAATAATAAACAAGTATAGGAATCAATAAAAGACCGAACAGCCACGCCGGCCGCGCGAGTTCGAGTCCAAAAGCGAAAATATTCGCGTAGTCGTTCATATCAGTCAATCCACCTTCTTTGATAGAGGAACCACTCCCACGCGGTTAAAATCCAGGCGGTCGCGATCAGGTAATACCAGACGGGTCGGCCGCCGAAGCCCCGTGCGATGTCGACGCGGCGGGTCGACCAATCCGCGACGGGGCGAAGATCGGTCTCGCGGCGATCGGCGAGATTGCACGCGACCTGCGCGACGGGCGCCGGTCGAGTCTCGCTTCTTTTCATACGATCTTCGTCGTCGCGCTTCTTTTCGACGCTCCAGATTCCGCGACGATCGAGCGGGCCGATCGTGATCTTTCCGGTCGACGCGGGGGGAAGATCGCGGGTCGCGCCGTCGGGCGTGCGCGCGACGAACGAAATCGGCTCATTCGCTTTGATGTCGGGAATCGACACGTCGGCGACCGACCCCGCCGGGATCGACTCTTTCAATTCCCCCTTCTCTCCCGCGAAATACGCGCTCGCGTTCGTCATCAAAATCGGAAACGCGGTTTGCAACGGTAAATCGCTTTTATCAAGATTCACCGTGATCACCAGAACGTCCCCCTCGGGACGTCGAATGAGCGCGTACAACGGATCCCCCGTCGTCGACTGCGCGAGCGAGACGAATTGTCCCTTGATCGAAAGCTTTCGCGCCTCGGGCATCATCACGTTATCAAGCCTTACATGAGCCATAAGGGGCGAATCTTTGTCCTGTTTGGCGACGATCGGCGCGGCGATCGCCTCGCCTCGATCCCACAGATCGGTCGATCGATCGGGTTCGATCACGATCACCCGACCCTTCGGAATCACCGCCGGCACGGCGCGATGAAACGCCGGAATCGCCCCCGGTTCGGTCGCTTTCGCGATCTCTTGGACGACCGTCAATTTGACGAGCGGGATCGCCTCGAAAACCTTCTCCAAAAACAAATTGCCGGCAGTTGATAAAATAACGCGTTGATATTCACGTTTGGGGAGGATCGCCCACGCCGAATCGTCGGCTTCAAGTGCGTCGGGCTTGTCGAAAAACGCCTTGAGGATTCCCCCCTCGGCCGAGGTTTTCTCGAAAACTCGGGTCCATTTTTCGCCCGCCGCGAGCTTGAGCGGAACGACGTCGACGGGTTCGCCCGAAAGATCGATCTCGATCCTCCGTTCGACGCGTTCGTTCGACCCGTTCATCGCCTCGACGAGAATCTCGTAGCCGATCGGATCGACCAGACTCCTGCGCGCCTGGAACCGCGTGATCCCGACGTTCGTCGCCGCGCCTCCGACCGCGATCGCGGCGATCGATTCGTCTTTGAGCATATCGGTTGAACCGGAAAATCCTCCATCCGATATGATGATGATGCGTTTATTATCATGATCGACGACGAGCCGCCGCGCGAGTTCGACCGCCTGGGGGACGGTCGTCGGGCCGTCGGCGGCGGGGATCTCTCGAACCGCGCTGCGGAGGGTTCGTTGATGATCGGTGAGCCCCGAATAAACGCGCGGGGGATTGCCGGCGGCGATGATCGCGGCCTCGTCGCGGAATCGCATCGCGTCGATCAGCTTGATCGCCTCGTCCTTGGCGCGATCAAGCCGGGTCGGCTTGACGTCGGTCGCGTTCATGCTCGCCGATTGATCAATCACGATGACGATCCGCCGCGAGCGCCCGCTTTCCCACGAAAAAAAAGGCTCGCCGATCGCCAAGACCAACAGCGCCAGAAACGCGAGCTGAAGCAAAAGAGAGATCAAATGTCTCAATTTTTGCCATAACGAGCGCGGCTTTTTTTCCTCAAAGATCTGATTCCAAAACATGATCGTCGCGACGGGTTCGCGGCGCAGCCTGATCTTGAGGATGTAGAAGATCACGATCGGAATCGCGAGCGCGGCGAGCGCCAGGGCCGTCGGATAAGCGAGTTGAGGTATCAAAACGTCGGTCTCCCGTTCAATGATGAATTTCGTCGCCTCACTCCGATTCCGCGGCGATCCCGTCTTATGTTTACGAAGTTAAAGCCCCCGCGGAACGCATCATCTTCAGGATCAATTCGTCGAACGCGACGTCCGCGGTCGTCGTCGTATGACCGATCGCGCGCGATACGCAATAACTTCGGATCGATTCTTGAAAATCTTTGTAGATCTGACGATATTGTTTCAAACTCCGTTCGGTGATCGTGACTTTGCGGACGGCCCCGGTTTCGACGTCGAAAAGTTCAAGATCGCCGAGGAATTTGGGCTCGGCCTCGGCGCGGTCGTAAATCTGGACGACGTGGGGTTCGTGGCGATGATGGCGGACGATGTCGACCCCTTTTTCAAATCCCGCGGGATCATATAAATCGCTGATAATGACGACTAAACCGCGCCGTTGCGAGCGATGGACGAAGCTCGCCGCGGATCGCGCCAGGTCGGTCGCCGCGGCGATCGGTTCGAGATTTTCAAGGAACTTAAGGAGCGAGAGGATTCTCCCTTTGCCGCGAGTGAGCGGAAAATCGGCGACGAGATCCCCCGCGACGCCGATCACCGCGACGCGATCGAGATTCGCGAGCGCGATGTATGCGAGCGCCGCGGCGACCCGCCGCGCCAAATCAAATTTGGCGGGCTCTCCCCGCGCCATGCTTCGCGAACAATCCAAAAGAATGTAAACGTGCAGATCCTCTTCTTCCTGAAAGCGTTTGATCAAGAGATCGTCGTGCCGCGCGTAGACGTTCCAATCGAGATGGCGGAAGTCGTCGCCGGGGGTGTAATCGCGGTGATCGGCGAATTCGATCCCCCCTCCGAGCTGTCGCGTGCGGCGTTGCGCCAGGATCTGGCCGCGAAAGACCCTCCGCGAGACGATCGCCAGATATTCGAGCTTCTTGAGGAAGTCGGAATCGAACAGCGGCATCGGCGAGCCTCGAAGTCGCGAAATCATGAGGATTAAATATTAGCACATAAATCATCAAGCGCCGACGGGGACGAGTTCGATCGATTCGAGCGCGTCGAGGATCACGTCGTCGGGCTGAACGTTTTCGGATTGTCCCTCGAAGTTGAGGATGAGGCGATGACGGAGCGCCGCGGGGGCGACGGCGCGGATGTCTTCGCGAGCGACATGGTAGCGATGATCGAGGATCGCGCGGATTTTGGCGGCGAGGATGATCGCCTGTGCGCCTCGGGGGCTCGCTCCGTAGCGGACGTATTTTTTGGTCATTTCGGTCGCGAGGTCGTGATCGGGATGTGTCGCCATGACGAGCGCGACCGCGTACCGTCGCAGTTCGCCGGCGATCGGCGTTTGTCGAGCCAGGATCGAAAGTTCGCCGATCCGTTTACCGTCGAAGATCGGCTCGGCGCGGGCGTCTTTGGCCTCGGTCGTTCGGTCGAGGATCGTCTCCATCTCTTCAATGGATGGAAACTTAACCAACAATTTGAATAAGAATCGATCGAGCTGGGCTTCGGGGAGGGGATACGTTCCCTCCATTTCGAGCGGGTTTTGCGTGGCCATGACGAAGAACGGACGGTCGAGGATGTGTGTTTTACCCGCGACGGTGATCGATTTTTCTTGCATCGCCTCGAGCAAGGCGGATTGTGTTTTGGGGGTGGCGCGATTGATTTCGTCGGCGAGGACGAGATTGGCGAAGAGCGGACCGGGTTGGAACTCGAATCGTTTCCGTCCCTCGTCGGTTTCCATGACGATATTGGTGCCGATCATATCGGCGGGCATGAGATCGGGGGTGAACTGGATGCGTTGGAATTTGAGGTGGAGCGCGTCGGCGAGGGTTCGGACGAGGAGGGTTTTACCGAGGCCCGGCACGCCTTCGAGGAGGACGTGTCCCCCCGCGATGAGCGCCGTGAGCGCGCCGTCGACGATCTCGTTTTGGCCGACGATCACCTTGCCGATCTCGCGGCGGAGGGCTTCGAAGTCGGATCGAAATTGATCGAGGCGATGTTTGATTTGATCGAGTTCGGTCATCCGCGCCGCTCCTTGAGAACGTGTCGAGCGATGGATCGTATCGAGAGTTAGCGGAAAACGCCGCAAACCGCTTGAGAAAACGCCTTAAGGCCGTCCGACGCGATCGCGCGAACAACGGTGATCGCGGCGGTTCGAACCGCGTGACGAACGACGCCCGAGCCTTCGAGGGGAGATCGAACGGCTGTCGGAGAATCGATGTTATCGCGAAGGGATTCGGAGTGCAAGCGTCGCGCGGAGAGAATCGGAATCGCGTTATGCTGAAAACAATGGATTAAGAATGAATATTTTATATCGATTGGAGAAAACGGCGTAAATCGTCGAACGCCGAGGAAGTCATTCGACATGAGAATCGAATAGCATAGATAATATTAATAAGTAACTAATGTTTATCGTTATCCCCTCGTCTCGAAATTGTATTCGGCGACGGCTTGCATCGCCTCGTCGTCGTAAGCGGTGAAGACGTGGCGATCTTCTTTCCGATCGATTCGGAATAAGCCGAGTGTTCCTGGTTTATCCGCGAACACGTTCAACGCGAGCCGTATCATTTCCTCGTTATGCGTCGTCGCGACGATTTGAACGTTCAATTGTTTCGCCAGTTCGTCGTGCTTTTCCCAAAATTCTTTCATCACAGAATAATGGAGCCCGTTGTCGATATCGTCGATCAATAGGGCGC
>JAKBCQ010000315.1 GCA_021807585.1 Planctomycetota bacterium
CCCGTGAGTCGTCCGAATTGCACCCCGATCGCGGTCTCATCCAAAGGCGGATTCTCGTAACGAGGAGATTCGCCGTTGGAATCGCATCGGGTTTCGTCGGCCTCGCGCGATGTTTTCAAAGCGACACTTCCGTTCGTTATGAATTTTGATGAATGGATCTCGGTTCGTCTCCTCGAATCGAGGTTCGATGGTTATTCTAATCGGTCGGCAAACGGTCGGTCAATCATGTTTCGCGGGATCATCCCAAAGCTAAAAGCCACATCGCGTTAATTGTTTAGCCGACGGGTCGTCTTTCGCGTCTTCTTGATCGATGTTATGATACTTACGTTGCGTCCGCGTGATCAAAACGGTGAAAGATACACCGAGCGATATGCATTCCGAGGCGATCTTGGAGCCCAATCCGATTCCTTTCCAACGGATCAATTCAGTGAAACCTACGCGATCGTATCTGGAGAAGCTTGTGATCGAGCGGGGCGTAACGCTCGATCAGGAGGGGTTCGACCGGCTGTGGACATATCATCGTATGTTGCGCGAGGCGAACGCCGAGCTCAACCTCACGCGGATTCATAATTTTGAGAACATGGTGATCAAGCATTATGTCGATAGCTTGCTCGTTCTCAAATTCGTAGATCCCCCCGCGCCCCTATTGGATATGGGTTCGGGCGCCGGGTTTCCGGGAATCCCGATCAAGATCGCCAGGCCCGATCTCGAAATGATCCTCGCCGAGCCGAGAGGGGCTCGCGTCGGCTTTTTACGCGAAGTGATCCGCGAACTCGGCCTCGAGCGGATCGAGGTCGTCGCAAGCAAAGTCGGTTCTCGGTTCGATCGACCCGTCGCGTCGGTCGTCACCCGAGCCGTCGCGTCGATCCCCCTCACCCTCGAACGTATCGACGCCTGTCTCGAACCGGGAGGTCTTGCCATCTTTATGAAAGGACCCGCGTGCGACGACGAAATCGACTCCGCGAACCGCGATTATCCCGGAAGGTTTCGCCTCGATTCCGATCACGCGTACACGATCCTGGGAACTCCCCACGAACGCAGGCTAGTCGTCTATCAAAAATCTACGGAACATCAAGTGAGCAAAAAAGACGCTTATCGGATTCATGATCCCGACGAATCCGTAAGCGACGACCAATCCGAAGCCCCCGATGATGATCGCCTTGAGCCCGTCGAACGCGACGCCGAATCGCCTCGGTTGCGTCCCTCCGACGTCGTCGAGATCGCGACCGAATCGAATCCGTATTTTCAGATGTGTGCCGATGCTTTAACTTCACGCGGAATTCGTCGCGGCGGGAAAGCGATCGTCGCGGGAAAGCGGATCGTCGCCGAGGTTCTTGAGCAGTTTCCCGAGCGTGTCGCGGCGTGGATCGGCGGCCCCGACGATCCTCCTCCTCCGCGATCGGGGCCGGCGTGGCTGCGCGTTCGGAAGGGGCTTTTTGAGCGGCTCGACACCGTCGGCACACACGCTCCGCTCGTTTTGATCGACGTCCCCAAACCGACGATCTGGAGCGACGAGGAGCCTTGGCCGGCGGGTTGCACGCTCTTTGTTCCGTTCCAAGATCCCGAAAACGTCGGCGGCGTGATTCGATCCGCGGCGGCGTTTGGAGTCGCAAGAGTCGTGCTGATGCGAGAGGCTGCGAATCCGTTCCTGCCCAGGGCGATTCGAGCGTCGGGGCCGGCGGTTTTGCGCGTCGAGCTTTGCGACGGTCCGTCGATTCGCGCGCTTGAATCGACACGCGTTCCTCTGATTGCGCTCGCGACCGAAGGTCCCGAACTCGAAAGCGAGCCCTGGCCCGATCGGTTCGGCCTCGTCGTCGGAGTCGAAGGGCCGGGGCTTCCCGATCGATTTCGACGCGGCGCCAGGCGACGCATCGCGATCGAGCCCGGAGTCGAATCGCTCAACGCCGCGGCGTCGACGGCGATCGCGCTTCACTCGTGGAGCAAAAGCAAAAAATATTAATACGTGGATATAGTGATATAATCGCTTGAATGTATATCAAATATTTATGTTTTGTTCGCTTCACGAACGACGTGCGCCAGTTCGGGGAGGATCAGGCGAGTCATCGCGAGTTCGACCGCGGCTTTGGAGCCGGGGGTGACGAAAACGACGAGTGAATCGATCAGCCCCGCGACGGCTCGGCTTAGCATCGCCGCCGCGCCGATCTCTTGAAAGCTGAGCATGCGAAAAAGCTCGCCGTAGCCGGGGAGGGGTTTGGTGAGAAGCGACGAAAGCGTTTCGAAGGTTTGATCGCGGCGGCTGATTCCCGTCCCTCCCGTCGCGATCACGGCGTCCAGTTCTTTAACATTTTTCCATATGAGGATTTGATCACGAATGACGCTCGGTTCGTCTTTAACGATCGCTCGATCGACGACGCGGTGTCCCGCGGCCTCCGCGAGCGAGACGATCAGCGATCCCGACGTGTCGGTCTCCAAGTCTCGAGTGTCCGAGATCGTGAGGACCGCGATCGCGACCGATCGGGGCGCCGCGGCGCGGTGTTCTTGAACGGATTCGCCGGTCATTGTGCTCGCTCCCGACTCGTCGCCTCGCCTTCGACACGTTGTGCAATACTTAACGCCGTCGAAGAAGATGATACCGTCGATCGCGATCGAACCCAAGCAAGGCGATTTCTCGAAATCCGACGCGGAATCTAACTAATAAAATACAGACATTAATGAAAAAGTAATAGATTTAAGTGCAATAATATATCTGCCTATTTTACAAAATTTAAAGTTGTATCATTCAAAGTATTCGACATGAGCCGGCGTCGATTTTCCGGCGACGCGGTTCGCGGCGGATTTTGATTGTGAAGGGCGTTTTGGCTTCACGCGTCATGATACGGAGCGGCGGTTCGTTGAATTCGTAAGTTCCGCGAGGAAACCATTTGCTCGCTCGCACGGAATGGAAGAAGATTGCTAAAACTCCCGCGTCGCCTCGCGGATCGTGCTCGATCAAGCTGATGCGCCGATGCGGGGGTCACGGCGGAACGTCTTCAAACGAACGACCTGGAACGAGTGAAGCGACATGCGACCTTTTCGGACGATCTGCGGCTTGCTCCTCGTATTCGCACTTCAGGCCGCGTCCTCCCGCGCGCAGTACGACGCCTGGCCGCGGTCGGGTTCGGTCTTTATCCTCACGACTCCCGAAGGCGCGGATTTGCCCGCGACGGCGTCGGTCGAGGGCTTTCCGCTGCTTATACGTTTCAATCAAGATAATTTTGATTTTCGTGAGGCGAAAGCCGACGGCTCGGACTTACGTTTCACCGATGCGAACGGGGTAATGTTACCATATCAGATCGAAGCATGGGACTCCGTTCGCGGCGAGGCGGTCGTGTGGGTGAGGATTCCCAGGATTCGAGGGAACTCGCGGCAAGAACTGCGAATGTTCTGGGGAAAACTTGACGCGACAAGCGAATCGTCCGCCGCGGCGGTCTTCGGAGGGTCGAATGGATATATCGGCGTTTGGCATCTTGGCGATACCGTCGCCGATGAAACGGCGACGCTCACATCGCGGAACGTTGATACGACAACGACGCGAGGAATGATCGGCAAGGGGCGTCGTCTCGCGGGGGGACAAGCGATCTCGGGTGGAGAAAAGATCGCCGATTATCCCGTGGGGAGCGCCGCGCACACGACGCAGGCTTGGTTCCGCGCGCGCCGCGCGAACGTCACGATCATCGGCTGGGGAAACGAGGGGGGCGGGCGGGGGAGTAAAGTGCGGATGCAACTCCGCGGACCAACGCATGTGCATATCGATAGCTTTTTTGCCGATGTCGACGCTCCCTTGCGATTACCGATGAATGAATGGAATCATGTGGTGTATTCATACGCTAACGACGAAGGAAAAATCTACATAAACGGGCGGCTCGAAGGTTCGGCTCGTCAAAAGTTGGAGATCAAAAGCCCCGCTCGCTTATGGCTCGGAGGCTGGTATGACGATTTCGACTTCGAGGGGGATCTCGACGAGGTCCGCGTATCCAAGGTTGCGCGTTCGGCGGATTGGATAAGGCTCGAGTATGAGAATCAAAAGCCGATGCAAACGCTTGTCGGACCGATCGTTCGCAAGGGGGATGATTTCTCGGTTTCACCTTCTCGCGTGACGGTCGCCGAAGGGAAGAGCACGGCGATCTCGGCGCAGGCGGGCGGCGCTCAAAAACTCTATTGGATATTGAAGCGAAACAATCGTGAGAGCGTAGTCGCGGTTGATACGACGACGTTCCGGTTCGACGCCGGCCGAGTCGTCGGCGATGAATTCGCGTCGCTTCGGTTTCAAGCCGTTTATCCTCGCGAGGTCAAGGAACAAGAGATCGCGATATCGATCCAAGAAAAAATCGCCGAGCCCGAATTTCGTTTGACGGCGCCGGAGAATTGGGACGGTCGAAAGCCGATCGAGATCGTTCCGACGATTGTCAATCTCAAAACGATCAAGGCCGACGGAGCGGACATGTTGGGGTTCGACTGGAGCGTGTCGGGTCCCGCGGTCGTTAAAGAAATCGTTCCGGGCAAGCTCGTTCTCAAGCGATCGATGGGAAGCGGAACGCTCAACGTCAAGGTTGCCGTTCGTAACGGGGGCGCCGCGACGACAAGGTCGACGTCGATCCGGGTGACCGAGCCCGCGAGCGACGCGTGGGTTAAACGTAGACCTGGTGATTATGAGCGACCTCATGATCATCAGTTTTACGCGCGCGACGACGACGGCTTTGGAACGCTCGTTTTTAGCGGTAAGCTCGCCGAGCACGCCGAATCGGTCTTCCTCCGAGTCTTCCAGGGGGACGAGCCGATTGTGAACGAATCAAAGCGTCCAGGGGCGGACGGGAAGTACGCGTTCTCGGTACGGATCAAGCCCGGACTCATAAAATACCGTGTGGAATTCGGCGCGGACGATCATGCGACATACGCCGCGAGCGACATCGTATGTGGTGATGCTTACTTGATTGTTG
>JAKBCQ010000316.1 GCA_021807585.1 Planctomycetota bacterium
GACAGGGAGTAAAAGTGGGTGTGCAAGGCGTGCATGTGTTACCCATCGGCGCATCGGAACGGCTCCACGGTTTGGGCCGAGGAGGCGCGGGTGGATCTTTTTGGCAAGGATCGGTCGCCATAGTGTCGACTCGCGATATCCCGCGGATTCGATGGGAAACGAAACCGCACGCCGGTTCGCACGCGATAAACAACCCGCATGGGATGAGTGAATCGGATACCCTTGAGAGGTATCGACTCGCCCTTCATCGCTAATGGTATCAACCCGACGAGAGAATTCAAACGACAATTTCCGAGCATTTGCCGTTTCCGTGTCACGATCGCCTCATACCCAGAAATCTTCATCTCTACAATAGCGTCTGCAACATTCAACACGATTCAAACCGAGGATCGCAGCGCGTGCAAGATCCCGATCGTTCACCGCCGCGATCGACCCCGTCCTTAAATCGATGGATCAACGAATACAGATGTTCAGTTTAACACATTTTTCTACGGGTCACCGAATATCTCATCGATGAATACGCGGATTTCCTGAACCACGCGGTCGCCGCCGAGTTCGACGACATCGGTGTGATGCGCCGCGGGCGCCTCGACGAATCGAACCGATCCCTTCAGCGCGGCGGCGAGTCGCCGCGCCTCGGCGACGGGAGCGATCGGATCGAGCGTTCCATGAACCATCAAAATTGGCGTCGAAACGCGGGGTGCGACGTCGATCGGCCTCGGCAGATCAAGAGGAACCCCGGCGAGCTTCTTCGCTCTTAAAAGAATCGGCCGAGCGAGGACGCTTGGAATCCGCATTCGTTTCAGCCAATTCGCCGTCGCGACCGCGAGATCGGCGTATGAAGACTCAAGGATCAAACCCTTGATTCGAGGATCGATCGCGGCGGCCTGAAGCGCGATCGACGCCCCCATCGAGCGTCCCCAAACGATCGACCCGCCCCCCTCCCCCGCGGCATGACCGCGGCGATCCAAAACGTTCAGCCATGCGGATACATCGGCGCTTTCATAGCCGCCGAACGCCACGCGTTCGCCGCCGCTTAATCCGTGGCCGCGGAGATCGACGATTGCGACATCAAAACCCATATTTATCAGTCGATCTCCACGCGGTTCAAGCACGCCGCGATCCTCGGCGAATCCGTGCAGCAGCAAAACCACCCCCCGCGATCGGCCTTCGACCAATGTCCGCAACTCGCCCGCCAACCTCACTCCGTCGACGGCGATCGCCTCGATCGACGCCCAGGGGGAGGCTCGCGGCGGCTCGATCAAACCGCGACGACCGCGCCCGGTCGGCGAAACAAGCGCCCAGGCGCCCCACTCGATCACCACGGCCGACGCGATCAACACCCCCCCGACGGCGACCCCGATCAAGCCTATAAATAATTTTGTAAGAATATATATTATTTTATTTTTCAGAATTCGTTCGTCGAAGATCTTTTGAGCGATCAAGCTTCTGTAACCTTGAATATGAATACCGGACGGCGTCCAGCGGATCTCGACCGCGCCGTCGCGCCAGGTGCGGACGACGTCGACTCCGCGTCGTTCGGGAGCCGAGAGGGCGTCGAAAGCTCCTTCGATCGGCGGTCGTTGACTGACGACGATCGAATCGGGATGTGTTGCGGCGAAGAACCTCGGCGTGTTCGATTTCCTTCCGCCGTGATGCGGAGCGAGGACGATGCGAAACCGCCCCGACGATCGCTTGAGGAACTCGCCGAGCCCCGGCTCTTCGAGATCCCCTGTCAAGAGCATCCGTTCTGTCTTACGGCCATCGGAGAGATCGAGCACGACGCTCTTGGCGTTATCGAGCGCCAAATCGCCCCAATCCGCGGGAGGGTGAAGAACGACGGCGTGCGATCGTCGCGAAAGGTCGAGCCGATCCCCGAGCGCGATCAATCGGATCGGTATTTTTTTGGATCGGATCCGATCCAGCAGTTTTCGCGCCTCGCGATCGCGGGTCGCGCCGAAACCGGGAGGGACGCGCACCTCGCCGATCGTGAACCGATCCAAGAGATCGTCGAGTCCGTTGTAATGATCGGCGTCGGAGTGACTGAGAACGACCGAATCGATCCGCCTCGTGTTCCAGAACCAAAGCGCCGGAGCGATCACCCGCCGACCGACGCTCGGGTCGCGCATCCGTCCGCAATCATAAACGATCACACGTCCGCTTGGATCTCGAATCAACACCGCCTGGCCGTGGCCGACCGCGAGGACGAGCGCCTCGAGCTCGTCAGGATTTATTGGCATAAACATAAATACAGTTGTTGCGATCGTCCAACCGACGACGGCGGTTCGAGCGATCAAGGAGGCGCGACGCGCGGGGTCGACGAACGTAAGCCTGATCGCGACCGCCAACAGCGCGTAAAAGATCCAGACGGCGATTGGATCGGGACCGGGATCGAACGCGATACCCCAGGATTGCGCTCCTCCCCAGCGTGCAATCCGCTCGGTCCAGCCGATCGTCGTCCCGCAGATCAGCGCCGCGGGAGCGGCGAGGGGCGCCCAGATCGTCGACAGCGCGAGCGCCGATCCCGCGGCCAAGAGCGCCGCCGAGGTGAGAGGAATCAACGGAATGTTGAGCAACACGCCGATCGGCGCCGCGACATGAAAATACAAGAGAGTTAAAGGAAGCGTGACGCACCAGACGACCGACGATATCGTGATCGAATCATAAATTGAGTTTTTGATCCATTTGATGATATGATATTTACGATCTTCTGTTACTTCTTCGAGACGATCGAGCGTGGAGGGGGCACGACGGCGACGCTCGATCAGGGGACCGGCGATCCAGACGATCGCGGCGACGGCGAGGAACGAAAGGCCACAGCCGACGTCGAAGAGATGGGCGGGGTTGATTGCGAGCGTGACGAGCGCGGCGAGCGCGAGGACGTTGCCGGGTCGAGTCGGTCGATCGCGGCCGACCGCGACGCAACCCGTGACGGTCATCGCCGCCGAACGAACGACCGAAGGCGCAAGCCCGACCAGGAGCGCGTAGCCGCACGTCGCCGCGGCGACCAAAAAGGCCGATCGTCCCCGCGGCGCCCCGGCGAGTCGGCACAATGTCAGCACCGCGGCGGCCAACACTTGTAAATGTAAACCTGAAATCGCCAAAAGATGTGTGGTGCTCGTCCGCGCGAACGCGTCGTTCACCGCGGGATCGACCCCCTCGCGTCGACCCAACAACAGCGCCGCGGCGAGCGGCGTGTTCTCCTTCGAAAGTCGACTCGCGAGCCGCTCGTAACTCCACGCCCGCGCTCGCCCCAAATATTTGATGAATGCATATCTGAAATAATCAATTGATAAGAATGAATATCGATCGGAGTCGTCGGCGAGCGATTGAACTCCGGCGAGCGATTCGACGACGAGGCGGAGGCGGATTCCGCGGGCGCGGAGGGCGTGAGACTCGTCGTATTCGCCGGGATTGAGCGGAGGGGCTATTCGAGCGATCAACCCCGAAGCGATCACATGATCGCCGGCTCTGAGATCGGTGCGATCGCCGGCGAGAGCGACCGCGACGGTTCCCGTGACCGATCTCCACGACGAGCCTTCGCGGATCGCATCGACCGCGAGATCGGTCCGACTGATCCCCGATCCTGAAAAGCCGCCGCCGGGTCGAAACGCGACGACATCGACAATTGTCCCTCGCACCGCGACGGGCTCGGGGGAATCGACGTTCTCGCGGGCGATATCTTCGGTCGCAAGGTCGAACCAAACCGCGTGATGTCCCCCCGCGAAGAGGGCTACGAATGCGAGCAGGACCGCGATTCGTGAGATCATTTCGTAATCTTTCGCCGACACAAACGCGATCAAGGCTGCGATTCCCGCGATCCGCGCCCAGGTTGAGGTCTCGAATCCGAGTTGATGGCGATCGATCAGCACGCCGACGATCGCCGCGATGGCGAAGGGAGCGAGGGGCGCCGAGCGAGCGCGGGGTCGATCGTTTTGGTTGTCGCTCGCTGTCGTCATCGAGGTCCTCAAGAGCTGAACGATGCGTTTCATCATCGCCGCGCGGCCGATTCTTAGGAATAAGTTTTTGCTTATCGTCGATCGAATCCAACGAAAAACCGACCTGGCGATCGAAACTTTGAACCGGCGGATCTGTTTAACACTATGATGAAGTGATGCGGTCGTTCGCACGAAACGGCGACCCGACGGCGGCCTGTTGACGAAGGAAGACCCGACGATGGCCCTAAGATCTCTCTTTCGCGCCGTGACGATCACACTCTCATCCGCGATGGTTGTAATTCTAGCGGGGGTTTTGCTGCCGGAGCGGGTCGAGGCGACCGATCAATCGACGGCGACGAAACCGATTGTGAACGCCGCGGAATCGACCGTGATCGGTTCGGGGGGGACGGTTGAAGTCGCCGACGCGCAGGCCGCTCGGGATGTTTTCGAGGCGCTCAAAACGCTACGCAACGTCGTTCAAACGCATGACAAGCGCGACCGCGAGAACCGACCGCGGCCGGTCGCCTTGCCGCGTCGCCCCGAGCGAAAGGTCGTCGCATCGTCGTTCGATTCGGCGATGCTTGATTCGTTGATCGATAAGACGCTCGCCGCGGCCAAAACCGAAGCCGCACGGCGCACGACCGACGAAGAATTCGTCCGCCGCGTCTTTCTCGACGTCACGGGCGAGCTCCCCGGTCCCGATCAGATCATTTCATTCTGTCGCAATCGCGACCGGGAGAAACGGGGCAAATTGATCGAATACCTGCTCGTCTCGCGCGATTACGCCGAGAACTGGGCGCGTTACTGGCGCGACGTCGTCGAGTATCACTCGGTGGTCATGAATCGCAACAAAATTCGCTCGGATGTATTTGTGTCGTGGCTCGCCGACGAATTCGCCAAGAACGCTCCGTGGGACGAGATCGCGACCAAGATGATCGTCGCCGAGGGCGCCAACGACAAGTTTGGAGCGGTCAATTTCGCGATCGCGCAGCAG
>JAKBCQ010000317.1 GCA_021807585.1 Planctomycetota bacterium
ATCATCCGTTTGAGCGTTGGACTCAGGGGCAGTATTACGGGATGGCGGCGTTTTGGGGCCGGACCGCGGTGAAGAACGGATCGAGGCCCGGCGAGCAGATTGTTTACGATCGGAACGACGGCGAGGTGTTGCATCCCAAGGACGGTCGGGTGGTTCCTCCTCGTTTCCCGTATGACGTTCCGACCAAAAAAGCGGTCGAACAATCTTCGATCGCGGACGAATCGCGGCGCGACGCGCTCGCCGATTGGTTGACTTCGGCGGAGAATCCGTATTTTGCGCGGTCGATCGCGAACCGGATTTGGAGTTACTTTTTGGGGAAGGGGATCATCGACCCAGTCGACGACATTCGCTCGGGGAACCCTCCAAGCAATCCCGAACTGCTCGCGGCGCTCGAAAAAGACCTGATCGCGCATCGATTCGATCTGCGTTATCTGATGCGGACGATTGCGCGATCGCGGACGTATCGCGCTTCGATCTCGACAAACAAGTTTAATGAAGATGATACAAGCAATTTTTCACACGCGACTCCGCGGCGTCTGACCGCGGAGGAATTGATGGACGCGATCGATCTGGCGACGGGTCGACGACCTCGGTTCGCGGGTGTTCCCGAGGGGTTTCGCGCCGATCAGCTTCCCGATTCGCAGATCGCCGCGGGCGGGTTTCTCGATTTATTCGGTAGGCCGCCGCGCGACACTCCGTGCGAGTGCGAACGCTCGAGCGAGGTGAGCCTGTCGCAGGCGCTCAATCTCGTCAACGGCCCGACGATCGCCGACGCGCTGGTCGATCCCAACGGTCGAATCGCCAAGTTGATGCTTAAGAATCCCGACGATAAGTCGATCGTCGACGAGATGTATCTTGCGGCGATCGGTCGGTTTCCGACCGAAGCCGAGCTCGCGACGGCGCGCGAATATCTGGCGCACGCGAGTACGAAGGCCGAGGGGGCTCAGGATCTGCTCTGGGCGCTCATTAACAGTCCCGCTTTCTTGTTCAACCGTTGACCCAATACGAGGAGAATGATCGATGCTTTCGATTCCAGGACCGGCCGCTCGGTTGTGCGACGCCCCCGGTCGTCGCGAATTCCTCCGGGTCGGCGGCGCGGCGATGCTCGGGCTCAGCCTGTCGAGCGTTCTCGAAGCCGAATCCGCACGGGGAGCGAGCCCGAAATCGCGCGGCGCAGCGAGCGGAACCCTGCCGGGTTTCGGTCGAGCGAAAAACGTCATTTTGATCTTCCTGCAGGGAGGTCCGAGCCACATCGACCTTTGGGACCCCAAACCCGACGCCCCCGACAACATCCGCGGCGAGTTCAAACCGATCGCCACCAAAACCCCGGGGCTTATGTTTGGTGAGCATATGCCGAAATTGGCGCTGCAAACCGACAAGGTGACGATGATCCGCTCGGTGAGCTACACGCCGGTGGGGTTGTTCAATCACACCGCGGCGATGTATCAAATGCTCACGGGTTATACGCCGGACAAGGTCAGCCCGTCTGGGCAGCTCGAGCCGCCGAGCCCTTCGGATTATCCCAACGTCGGATCGAACGTGATCAAGCTGAAGCCTTCGAACGAGCCGATGCTGCCGTTCGTCACACTGCCGCGGCCGCTTCAGGAATCGAACGTGATCGGCAAGGCGGGGAACGCGGGCTTTTTGGGGAAGGCTTACGACCCGTACTTTTTGTTCCAGGATCCGAACGAGAAGCTGACGCTCGACGATTTGACGTTGCGTCAAGAGATCTCGAAGATTCGCCTCAAACGGCGCGGGACGCTGCTCGAATCGATCAATTCGGGCATGCCCGAGCTCGAGAAGGCGACTCGCTCGTACGCGCTTGATACCTATCAAGAGAAAGCGTTTGAGCTGATTCTTTCGGGCAAGGCGCGGAAGGCGTTTGATCTGGGGGAGGAGGACCCCAAGATTCGCGACCGTTACGGTCGCCACACGTTCGGCCAGGGGGTTTTGCTTTCGCGTCGGTTGATCGAGGCGGGTACGAGGTTTGTTCAGGTGAATTGGCCGAGCGTGGCGAACGGCGACCCCAATTCGACCGCGTGGGACACGCACGCGGCGAATTTCAAGCCGCTCAAAAACCTTCATTGTCCGAAGCTTGATTCGGCGCTTTCGAGCCTGATTGAAGATCTCGACGGTCGCGGGATGTTGAATGATACGCTTGTGGTCGCGATCGGTGAATTCGGTCGTTCACCGCGGATGGGAGTGAGCACGTCGGGGAACAGCAACTCTCCCGACGGCCGCGATCATTGGCCGTACTGTTACACGGCGCTCGTCGCGGGGGCGGGGATCGGTCGCGGAGTCGTTTACGGCAAGAGCGACGCGCAGGCGTCGTCGCCGATCGAGAACCCCGTCCATCCGACGGAGATCCTGGCGACGATTTATCATGCGCTTGGGATCAATCCCTCGACGCTTATGTACAATCACTTGAACCAACCGCGTGAACTCGTGAAGGCCGATCCCGTCTATTCTCTCTTTGGATGAGATGGAGAATCGGGCTCGGCGTGGACGATCGACGGAGATCGCACGCACCGAGCGGGAGTGATCGCGGAAGAACGGGCGCGGCGACCGATCGATCGAGCGCGATTGGAACGTCGTCGCGCTCTGGCGTCTTCGCACGCGTCGGGTTTAAAATCAAAGGGTTGAATTCTCGTGTTCCGATCTTTGAACGACGATTTCGGAGACATTTCACAATGAAACGATTTGTACGAACGATGATGATTCCCGCGTTCTTGGCGGGGAGCCTGGTCGCGTTTTCGGGCTGTCAGCCCGAAGAGGGACCCGGACCCGGCGAGAAGACCGGCAAGGCGTTGGACGAGACCGCCAAGAAGGTTGAGGAGAAGATCGACGCCGCCAAAGAAAAAGCCAAGGAAGAAATGGAGACCGTGAAGGAGAAGGCCAAGGAGGGGATGGAGACGATCAAAGAGAAAACCAAGGAGGGGGTGGAGAAAGCCAAGGAGGGATTGGAGAAGGTCGAGGAGAAGGCGAAGGACGCTCTCGACAAGGCGAAAGAGAAGACCTCGGGAGACAAGTAAATCGGCTCGCGGGGTCGCGGTATGTCGCGATTCGGGAACGGAATCCCGAATCGTTCGACAAACGACATGTTTGGATATCTGTATTTGTTTTGTTTAATCATTGATTTAGATTTTCCTTTTACATCGCCTATAAAAATCGAAGATATTTTTGATGAGTTGAGTGTTTGATCGTCGACGGCTTGGTTGATTTGGCGATTCGCGCCGCGGCGTGGAAGGGATATTCGATTGTCCGATCGGCGCGACGAGATCGTCGATTCGGCGTCGTGGATTATGGTCGCTTGGAATCGTGGTCGGCGACGGATTGAGAATCGGCGATTTGGGAAAAAAAACTCAAATTGGGTGAAATTCGGCCGGCGGTCGGCTTCAAAAGTCGCTATCGTATGATTGCCGATTCACGAACCTTGATTTGTGACGATTTGGATCGTCGTGGTTCGACGGTTGGGACGGGGAAGATCCCGTCGATCACGATTCCTCACAGTTGGATTGAAAACCGGAAGATCGCCCGTATTCGAGCGTGCGCGATCGATGCGTTGCGCGATCCGCGGTTCGTTGCGTCGTTTTGCGTCGCGGTCGGGTGCAATCGAGAGGACGTCATGCGTTTAACGGTGCGGGATGTGAGCGAGTTGTTGGGAGTCGCGGAACCGATCGTGATCAAATGGATCAAGAATCGAGCCCTGCCGGCGCGACAGATCGACGGTCGTTATCTGTTCCACCGCGCCGAACTGCTCGAATGGGCGACCGCGAATCGGATCAAAGTTTCGCTTGAGTTGTTCGACAAACAACAAGACGAAGGGGACGATTTCCCCGGTCTCGTTCGCGCGATCGAGGCGGGGGGGATTCATTACGACCTCGCCGATACGAACAAAGAACGCGCGCTTCGCGCCGTCGTCGACGTTCTGCCGCTTCCCGAAGAGGTTGATCGCGAACTCGTCCTCAGGCTCTTTCTGGCGCGCGAGGCGTCGGCGACGACCGCGATCGGCGACGGAATCGCCTTGCCCCACGTCCGGAATCCGATCGTCGTCGATGTTGATGAACCTATGATAACGCTTTGCTTTCTAAAAGAGCCCGTCGATTTCGCGGCGCTCGACGGCAAGCGTGTGCATGTGATGTTTATATTGATATGCCCCACCCCGCGAAGCCACCTCCGTTTGTTGTCAAGGCTTTCGTTCGCGCTCCACGACGACGCGTTCAAGAGAGTCGTCGTCGAACACGGTTCTAAAGATAATATTATGATAGAGCTTCGTCGCGTTGAGGATTCGTTCGCCGCGACCGAGGTCGGTAAGGGGGCGCGGTAGTATGGAACTTTTTCTCGTCGCGTCGGCGATATTTCTTATGGGCGCGGTCGCCGCGCTCGTCGCGTCGCGATCGCCCAAACTCGCGACGGTTTTCGGTGTCGCCGGCGCGGTCGGCGGTTGCCTGACGGGACTCGTGCCGACCTTGAGGGTCCTTTTGGGAGGAGATCGGCTCGAAGCGCGATTCGGCTGGGACGCGGCGCACGGATTGATCCGCCTCGAAATCGATCCCCTCGGCGCCTTCTTCCTCGTTCCCGTCTTCGTCCTGGGGGCGATCGCCGCGGTTTACGGCGGCGATTATCTCTTCGCGTATCGCCATGAGAAGCGCCTCGGCGTTCCCTGGTTCTTCTACAATCTGTTCCTCGCGGGGATGGCGACGGTCGTCGCGGCGCGGACCGCGGTCGTGTTTCTCATCGCGTGGGAGATCATGTCGATCGCGGCGTTCTTTCTGGTGACGTTCGAGCACGAAAAGGCCGAGACCCGCCGCGCCGGCTGGGTTTATCTTGTCGCGGCGCACCTGGGGGTCGCGTGTCTAATCGGTATGTTTATGCTTTTGGGATCAAGAAGCGGTTCATTTGAATTGGCGTGGAGCG
>JAKBCQ010000318.1 GCA_021807585.1 Planctomycetota bacterium
GATCATCTCGCCGATCATCCGTGGCTCGAAGCCCCCGCCGATCCCCCTTCGCCGTGAAGCCCGCACGCGGCGCGTCGTCGATCGAGTTTTCGAGATCTTTTCAATCGATTAACAGAAATCGCGGAGAGCGCGGCGCATCGCGGCGGCGGAGGGGTAACGATCGGCGGGCTCGCGCGCCAGGCAGCGATCGAGAACCCGCGCCAGCCCGCTCGGGACCTCGGGACGGCGGGACTGGATCGGAATCATCGGCTCTTCGAGCAGCATCCGGATCATATCCCCCCCCTCCCCTTGATGATCGTGAATAAATTTGGCCGTGATCAAATAATAAAGCGTGGCCGCCGTCGAATAAAGATCCCCCGCGGGGAGCACGGCGCGGAAATCGAGCATTTGTTCGGGGGGCATGAACGGAATCGTTCCCCGCATCTCCCCCGAAAACGTCAGGCCCGAAAGACCGAGGCCGCGGTAACTTTTGGCGAGGCCGAAATCCGAGATCTTGGCGATCAAACCCGTATCACCGCGACCGATCAAGATGTTTTCCGGTTTAATATCACGGTGCACGAATCCCTGAGCGTGCGCGTGTTCAAGACCTTTGAGGACGTGGCACGCCATGCGACACGCCTGGTGGATCGGATAACGGCCGGGGCTCGCGTTCGCGAGCGCCTCGAGGTTCAACCCCGCGACGAATTCCATCGCGAACCAGAATTGGCCGCGGGTCATCCCCTGTTCAAGCCATTCAACAATATTAACGTGTTTAAGTTTGCTGACGACGGTCATCTCGCGGAGGAAGCGATCGACCGCGGAGCGGGTTGCGGCGATCTCGGGGACGAGGAGCTTGAGCGCCACCATCCGTCCCGTGTTGTTGTTCCGCGCCTGGTAAACGACCCCCATGCCGCCGCGGCCGAGTTCGCGGATGAGGGTGTAATGCGGGACGGGCTGAGGCGACGCGGCGACCTCGGCGCGGCAAAGCTCGCAAAGCCATTCGATGCGGTCGTCGGCCTGATTGTAATCGAACCCCGTTCCGCTCGTGACGTCGACCGTCGCGGGCGCCTCGGCGCCGCAGCCGATGCATTTGATTTGAGCCAGGACCGGACCCGAGAGGCCGAATTTCGACCCCGATTCGTCGGCAGGGGGCGTTTCAACTTTGACCAGGAACGTGCTTTGACCCGCGACGATTCGATCGCCCGATTGCAGCCTGGCGCGATCGGTGCGCCGCTCGTTGACGAACGTCCCGTTCGTGCTGCCGAGATCGCGCAGGTCGCAGATCGGCGGCCGGATTTCGATCATGAAATGATCACGTGAAAGCGCGGAATCCTCAGGAATCGCGCAATGGACCGAGTGCGATCGTCCCACGATGAAGGTGTCGTGGCGGTCGAAGATGTACGATCGCCCCTTGCGGGGTCCGTGTATCACTTCCAGTACAATACGCATTTCGGATCCGTTCGGGGGTTCCGTCGACGAGCGAATCGAGCACATCCATCATTCCCGAAAACCCCCTCTCGGGAAAAGAGGAACCGTCGCCGAATCTTCGCTTCCTGACTGATCTTACGCATGAAAGCAAGCACGCGAGGCGAGTCCAAGACGGGGTCGTTTCGCCGTGATTCGGCGCGATCGGCTTAGGCGCTTGCGGTTCGTCGTCGTCGGAGGGTGTTGGCGGGTGCGATCGATTCGGCGCGATCGATCGCGCCGATCACCGCGGCGGAGATCGATCGGCGGGTTTCGCGGGGGCGTTTTTCGAGGTCGACTGCGAGCGATTGTCGCCGGATTTGGGGCGTCGAGCCGGCGCCTGTGGCGTGCGATCGGCGGAGTCGGATTGTTCGCGGATCCAGCCCGTTCCCAGGGCGAACGATTTGATCGTCGCTTCGAGGTCGTCAAGGAACGCGTTGGTGGGGGAACCCGGAGTGTTCGCTTCGACGACGAGCGTCGCCTCGGTTTGAAATTGAATGATGTAGCCGTCAAAATGAATTCGCGTCGTTCCCGGTTGCATCGATTTGGCGTCGGGCTCGAGGAACGCCTCGTAATGATACGCTTTTCGCCCCGGCCAGTCCTCGTCGGCGAGTTGCGAGAGCTTGCCGGGAACGACTTTCCAACGA
Organism: Planctomycetota bacterium; assembly: GCA_021807585.1. Lineage (GTDB taxonomy): Bacteria > Planctomycetota > Planctomycetia > Isosphaerales > Isosphaeraceae > JAKBCQ01. The sequence continues at coordinate 2,091 of JAKBCQ010000318.1, forward strand.
AGGTCCTGGCTCCAACTGCGAAGCCAACTGTCGCGGATCTCCTCGGCGGGGGTCGACCCGACGACGAGCCTCATCCCGATCGATTGCGGCGCCCCCGCCGAAAACGACCGATTCGACGGCGTATAAATAAAGAATACGCTCTTATTACTAGGGTTAAGTCCTGAAAATGAAATTGTTTGCGGATGGATGAGCCGGAAGCGTCGTTTTGGGTCGTGGACGACGATCCCCGAATTTTCGTAACCGGCTTTCGGCGGTGCGTCGAGCGCCGGGAGATCGTCGACGGCGCCGTTGATTCGGCGATCGACGACGAGATCCCAATGGATTTTTCCCTTGGGAGGAGCTTTGACGTCGAACACGGTCTCGACGACGTCCTCTCCCATCCGAATATCGACGATCCCTCCCCGCAGTTCAATCGTATCGATCGCGGTGCGATCGACGGGCGCCGCGTTCTCGTCGGGAGGTTCAAACGCGAATTTGAGCGTCGCGGCCAGATCGGACCGCTCCCCCGATTCGGTTTCAATCCGTCCTTTTATGCTGATAATCGCATTTGCTTTTCCCTTGTCGACGGTCACCTCTTTAAGTGTTCCGGTGAACATCGTCGAAGCGGGTGGGGGCGGCTGCGGCGGAGGCGCGAACGGGGCGGTTTTTTTCTCGCTCTTTTTCGCCGCCGATCCCGCGGCTTTGGCCTTCGATTTGGCGTCGACTTTTTTGCGAGAATCGCCCGTTTTTTTGGAATCGCCCGCTTTTTTCGAGTCGGCCGCTTTTTTGGCGTCGCCGCGAGAAGGATTGAACGCGGGGTCGGCGGTTTTGCTCGCGGCGTTGTCGTCGGGTCCGGGGTCGGTCGAATCCCCCACCAGCAGCATTCCCGCGGCGGGCGAGATCGGCCACGATTCGCCGATCTGAACCGAACGTAACGGCAACAATCCCGTGAGCGCTGGTATATAAATATCCTCGACGATAAGATTATATTCATCCTGGGTGATGTTACGCCGTTCGGTAAGGCTGATGAGTTCGGGGGGAAGACCCGAACGGCTCTTCAGGTAAATCGTCAGGCCGACGAGCGGGGGGTTCTTGGGGTCGGTCGTCTCCTCCTTCACCGTCGCGGTTTTGGAATATGTTTCATACTTGCGAACGACGCTAAGAACGCGCCCCGACGCGTTGACCTCGAGCGGTTGTTCGGAAAAGACGATCGATTCGACCACTTTATCCTCGTCGAATTCGGACGGTTTACCCGCGGGGTCGACCCACCGCGACACGCGTCTGATGCCGACCTTGTATTTGCGGATCAAGGCCGAATCGCCGCGCCTCGCCGGGTCTTCGACGAGCGCCTCGGCGGCGAAGCCCGACGCGTATCGTTCCACGAAGCGATACCGCGCGGTCAGATCGCCGATCTTCGCCCTCCGCAACGGCTTGGCGTCGGCGTCGGGTTCTTGGCCGCGGGTCGCGGGAGGGCTTGAAATCGCCAGACCGCAGATGATGATCGCCGCGATTCTCCGTCTCGCCCCGACCGTGTTCCGTTGCGCTTTCTCCCGCGCGTGCGGCGGAGAGAGACCTGGATTCGTTTGAGGGCGCATCGCGTTTCCTCGCCGGAGGGGCCTCGGTTCGTTCGTGTCTGGAATCTTCAAAGTTAGGCCGAATCGACGGCGAAGCGGAGTCGTCGCTCGATCGTTCAGCGATTCTCGACGGGTTTGATCCATTCCAAAGAGCCCATGATTTTCAGATCTTGATCGGAAAAATCTTTAACCGTCGCCGATTCGAGCGTGAACGTCGCGACGACGCGTCCGCCGTCGTCTCCGTCGACTAAATAATAGACCCAAATGATTTCGGTGTCGCCTGTTTTTCCGCCCACCTGAATCCGAAACATCCGGCCGTTCCCCGAAGGTAACGCCGACCACCCCCCTTCGTCGAGGAACTTCACAAACCGATTTCCCAGGCCGCGGCGGATATCCCCCTTGAAACGTTCGACGTCGGGCTCGTCGCGGGGCGCGCCGCGAGGAGCGACAAACATGTTGCATTGCGCCTTCACTCCTCCACCCTCAAGCCGCTTGAGAACAACCTGACGCGAATCATCCCAATAGATATGCCATGAACGATCATGTAAGAATCTGAACTTTCCATCGGGGTCTTGATAGCGTAACAGCTCCCACGCGGCGGAATCGGTTCGGATCGAAGCCGCGTCGAATGTCGGATCGGGTCGAGCCGGGGTTCGTACGACTTTGAGCGTGCTTTTGATGTCGAGCCCCATTTCGACCGCGCCCGGTTCGCGCGTTTCGGAGCGTTCGATCTGAATTTGATCGATTCGACCGCCGCGGCGATCGAACCGAAGTTCGCCTTGAACTTTCATCGATCCCACCGCTCCCAGCGACGCACCGTGGATTTCTCCGCTGAGTTCGATGCGGGCGTGATCGCCGTCGATCGCGACGAGTTTGGCTTTGAGCGTTTCTCCCGCGAGCGAATCGTAACCCGAAAGGCATTTGGCGGCGATCGGGCCGACGTTCCACGCTTCGTCGAGCTTGACGGGTTTGGCGGGGAGGAAATCGGTCCAGCCGAGCGGGTCGCCCGGCGCCTGGACGATTTCGAGTTCGGGGCGGGTGAGATTGGCGATGGGACAAACGACGATCAGCTCGCCGTCGTCGCGTCGTTTGGCGATGAGGAGAGTGATTTCGGGACGGAGCGAGACCGCGAGGGGTCGAACTTCCCCGGCGATCTCGGACTCGGCGTGTTTGGGTTTACGGGCGGAGCGTTTGACGTATTGATCGCGACCGATCTCAAGAACATGTTCAACGAACTCGAGTCGGGTCGTGACGCGGAGCGGG
>JAKBCQ010000319.1 GCA_021807585.1 Planctomycetota bacterium
GCGGATCAGTCCCAACATCAATTGAATCGTCGTCGATTTACCCGCTCCGTTCTCGCCGAGCAGGCCGAAGACCGACCCGACGGGAACTTCAAATGAGACGCGGTCGACCGCGACCTGCTTGCCGAATCGTTTGATCAGGTTTTCAATCCGAATCGCGCACGGATGATTCATCGTCGTTCCCTCGTCGTTAAGGGCGAACCGGTAAAAGATTGATGAGATCTTCGTTAAAGATGCTCATAAGTAGTTGGTGATAAGACGCGTCGATTTGTTATCGAGCGTGGACGCTGCGATTTTCAATGCGGAGCTCCGTTGCTTCGGGTCCATTCGTCGCGGAGGATCGCCTCGATTTCGGTCGGTTCGAGAGCGGTCTGTCGCGCCTCCTGGATCGCCGCGCGGATGCGGTCGCGAACGATCGCCTTGCGGAGGTCGCGGCAAACCTCGGCGGCGCCCTGAGCCACCTGGAGCCCCGTGCCGCGGACGGGATCGACGATCTTCTCTTGCTGAAGGTCGCGATACGCTCGTGCTACGGTGTTGGGGTTGACGACCATTTGTCGCGACAGGTCGCGGACCGAGGGGATCAGGTCCCCCGGCCTCAGTACCCCCGACGCGACCGCGAACTTGATCTGCTCGGCGATCCGCGCGTAAATCGGCCGATCGTCGGATCCTTGTAATTGGAAAAGAAGCATATCCGCTCCCTACTGTAATAGATACCTAGTACAGTATATCGTCGGAGACATGGAAGGCAAGAGGCGAGAGTTCGGAATTTGAAAACGATTTGAGTCCGACTGTTCCGCCCCGATCGTGGTGCGCGGTCTCAAGTCGTTCGGGTTTTGAGAATCGGAATCGGGGGCCGGCGGAATCGCGCGGCATTTGCTAGTTTGGCGTTCATGAAACGCATATTCTTCGGCGTCGGCGATCGATCTTTCGCGCGCGCTTTTCGGCGGGTTCGCCGAGATCGGTCGGTTGTCGGAGCGGCGGTCGTCCTGGTTTCTTTGTTCATTTCGGTTCCGATCATCTTGGCCTCCGGCGGAGCTTATTCTTTGCACGCGGCGGATTCGGACGAACCGGCTGCGAAAGCGCCGATTCCGAAATCAGCCGCCGCTCCCCCGGTTTTGGTCGATACAAAACGAGTGCGTGCGCATGTATTCGAGCTCGCGTCGGCGAAATACGAGGGTCGAAAGGGGAAAGGCGCCGAACTCGCCGCGCGGTACGTCGCCGCCGAGTTCCAGAAGCTCGGGCTTGAGCCTTTGTTCAATAAAAGTTATTTTCAGGTGTTTGAAAAAGAGCCGACCGATCCGATGCGGGGAAGGAACGTCGGCGGCGTGTTGCGCGGCGGCGATCGAGCGCTTCGCGACGAATGGATCGTCGTTTCGGCGCATCACGATCATCTCGGGGTGCGCGACGGTCGTCTTTATCCCGGCGCCGACGACGACGCTTCGGGGATCGCGATGTTGGTTGAAACCGCGAGGATCGCCGCGACCGGTCGCGAAAAGCCAAAACGCAGTATCATGTTTATTAGTTTTGATCTTGAGGAGAGGGGATTGTACGGATCGCGGTTTTTCGTCGGCGATCCTCCGATTCCGCTCGATCGCGTTAAGTTATTCATCACCGCGGATCTGATCGGCGGGTCGCTTGCGGGGATTGAAAACCCGTACGTGTTCGTGATGGGGGTCGAGCACGTACCAAGTTTCGCGCCCCGGCTTTACGACGCGGCGCGGGGGCTTGATGTGATCAAGGTGGGCGCGCTCGGGACCGATATCGTCGGCGTGCGGAGCGATTACGGTCCGTTTCGGGCGCGCGGAATTCCGTATCTTTTTTTCAGCACGGGCGAAAACCCGAGATATCACACCCCCGACGACAAGCCCGAGACGATTGATTACGCCAAGCTGACGGCGATCATCGAGCTCGTTTCGAGGTTCGTCGAAGGCGCCGCGCGGGCCGACTCGCTTCCCCCCTGGACCGCTCCCGGAACTCCCCGGATCGACGAGGCGATCGTTCTACGCGATATTATGAAATTACTGAATGATCACAAAGATATGCTCAAAATAAAACCGTTTCAGGCGGGGCTGCTGGCGCGCGAGCTCGACGAGCTTGAAGGAGCGGTGAAACGGGGATCGATCACTCCCGCCGAGCGCGGCCGCGCGGTAAGGGTTGCTCAGTTGATCATGATTACCGTTTTATGATCGCGTTGAGCCTCGGCTTTTGACGAGCGACGGTCGCATCAGCGCGGTTCGTCGGGGTCGTCGCGGAGGAATCGTTTGATCAGTTCGTCTTCGAGCGGGTTGAAGGGCAAAGCTTCGCCTCTCTGGGGCGCGACGAACACACCCGGTTTGAGATCGAGTCCCTCGAGAAAAGGCATGCGGGGACGCGGATTCTCCCCTGGAACGGCGTTGGCGGGGGGTTGCGGATTCTCTCGGGGAAAGACGTTGGGTGGCAGGGGGACTTCCTCTTCCATTTCGAGGAAGAGAGCGCGTCGTTCGAGCTGAGCCGGGTCGTCGGCGGCGGGAAGCGTTTTTTGGCTTTCCAGAAGTCGTGCATGGCGTTCGAGGAATTCGGGCCAGTCGGCCTGGGGATCGATTTCGGGGATCAGGACGAAACCCGCCGGGGTCTCTTCAAGCCGCGTCACGCCGCGCCGAGTTTCATCAAGGAGATACGAGATGATCGCCCCGGCGCGATTAAAATCCTTTTGCCCGAGCATCATTTGAGCGCGAAGGCCGAGCAATCGAAGTCGATGATCGGGGGTAGAGGCTCGCTGAGCGGTGCGATCGAGCGCGACGAGCGCCGCGTCGTACCGTCCCGCCAGATACTCAAAAAAGAGCTTCGCCTCGTCGAGGATCGCCCCGATGTCGGCATCGGCGACGGGCGAACCCGGAGGTCGATCGCATAAAGGGCGGCCAAGCTTAATCAATTTGGTAAGTCTTTGAGCGGCCGCGGGATCGACGATCGCCTCGCCCGGTACGGGGAGAATCGTCGGCCGACCGCTCACTCCTCCGTTCCGCGTCGGCTTGCCGTAAACCTGCGGGATTAACTTCGCCGACGCCTGAACCAAAAGCGCGACCCACTCCACCCGCGACGAATCATCAGGTGTCAACATGCGAACATGTTCATCCTCGGGGTCGCAGATCGCCGGAGAGGCGAGGATATCGGCGGCGCCGGCGCGAAAGGCGAGGTTGCGGTTGGTGGGACATACCGAGATCGCGCCGAGCGGGATCGACGGATCAATCGGATTGAAGACTTTGCGAACCTCGCGTTCGCGGATCCTTCTCCAGACAATCGTCGAACTTTTTCCCTCGGCGGTCATCGTCGTGAAGAGGTCGTCCCCTTCGGGATCGAGCGCGAACGAATAGCCGAGAGTCGTCGCGTCGCGTTCGGCGGAAGGTGGGCCTTCGATCGTGACTCGTCCCGAATCGACCGTCACGCGCATCAATTGCACGCGGTCGGCGTTGCGATTGGCGGGATCGCGGCCGACGACGATGATTGATTTACCGTCGCGCGACCAAACGGGTGGGGCGATCACGGGCAGATCGGCGCCGAGATCGAGCAAAAGCCGCGGCGTTTCAACGCCTCGTACGTCGACGACATAAAGCCCTTCGGTTTCTCCCCGCCGCACGCAGGCGATCTGAGAGCCTCCGGGTGACCACGACGGAAAGTACGCTTCGTCGATCGTCCGCGTGATCCTGCCGTTCTCGGCGACCAAGATCTCCAATCCCCGCGGCTTCAAGCGAGGAGTTGCAAGATAGCGACCGTCGGGGCTGTATGCGACCGCGAAACCGGGAAGATCGGCGGGCACGTCGGCGCCGTCGAAGCCGAAATCGCCGCGTACGAACGGCTCGGAATAAATCACCGCCTGGTGTGTCGGCCCGTCCTGCACGACGACCTCGTATCGCGCTCCCGCATCATCCGAGGAAATGCGCCCAAACGCCAACGCGGTCCCGTTGGGACGCCAGCACGGCGACGTGATTGGTCCGGGAGAATCTTCAATCAACACCGAAGCGCCGTCGTCGGCTCGCGTCGCCCAAAGGCGATACCGCGGCGCCGCGGCTTTCGCGGCCGGGGGTTTGGGAGAATTGGCGGCGCGTTCGGCGGCGCGCGTGATCGGTCGATCGGACGTATCGGGATAAAGCCAATCGGCCTCGAGCGCTCGCCGCGGCGGGCGAGCGACCGTCGTATACGCGAGCCATTGACCGTCGGGCGACCACGCGATCGGCGGGTGCAGACAACCCGCCAAGGCGACGACGGCGATCCCGCAGCAAAGAATTCGAAGAATCTTCAAAACTCGCTCCGATCGCATTCCACGATCCCAAATCCACACGATTCCAGACATACCCGGTCCCGGATTCGAGGCGAACGCGCCCTCGATTCTTACGTTCGGATACGTCCAATCGGCCGAGTTCGTCGAACAAAATCACCCGCGCCGTCCGAAAAGCCGGGCGAATCGATCGGCGCAACCGATTACGCAAGTATAGTGTCTCGATCGCGTCTCGACTACCGGAACGAAAGCTTAGGCGTAAGGATTTCGCCACAAAGCCGCGGAGTCGGCTCGACGGCGTCTCGCATGGACGTCGGAACCGTCTCCTGATCATGCTCAGTGAAAAATCGGCTCATGCGTCGGTTCGACCCCAATCGGAACATTCGCTTCGGTCGGCGTTTCCGCAACGGAAGACGCCGATAAGTTTAATTATAGTAGCATAATATAAATCAAATTACATAATCATAAATATAATATTTATATAATATAATTTGATGTTCGTTGGGCTTGCGAGCGCGAGTCGCGCCGGCGCGCCTCCCGGAGCGGCGGATCAAGACGATGAAAGGTATAAATTAGATTTGTCCGGCCGAGCCGAATCTCTCGGGCTGTTGAATTCTGTGGCACGGAAGGATAACGAGGCCGAACTCGCGAAAGC
>JAKBCQ010000320.1 GCA_021807585.1 Planctomycetota bacterium
GCTCGGCGTCTCGGGCGACGCCTTTCAGCGGTTTGAGGTCGACGGTCGTGTTTTCGGGCACATCATCGATCCGCGTACGGGAGAGCCCGCGACGGGGCCGGCGAGTGTGACGGTGATCGCGCCGACGGCGACCGACGCCGACGCGCTTTCGACCGCGTTTTATTTGCTGGGGGTCGACGCGACCGAGGCGTATATCGACAAGCATCCCGGGGTCGCGGCGGTGTTTGTCGCGGCGGGAACGCCCAAATCGTTACCCAAGGTCGTTGCGATCGGGCTTCGCGGCGACGAATATGAAGACGACCCACAGGCGCCCTGGCTGGTGCGAGGCCCTCGTAAGTTCAAGAATCTCAACAAGCGATCCTCTCAAAATCGCGACGAGACGCGCGACCTTGAGGGGACGGGATCGGGACGATCACAATGACGAGCGTGGAAACGAATCAACGTCGGTCGCCGGGGTTCGCCGCGGTGTTTTTCCTGGTTTTGCTCCGGCTGGCGATCGGCTGGCACTTCTTTTACGAGGGGGCTTGGAAGCTTCAATCGGGCGCCGCGGGCGACGAGCCGTCGTTCTCTTCGGCGGGTTATCTGAAGAACGCGACGGGTCCGCTCGGGCCGTATTTTCGCAAGTTGGCGGGAGATCTGGACCCCGACGGTCGCGATGCGCTCGATCACGCCAAGCTATCGAAGGCGTGGAAAACCGAGCTCGATCGCGTGACCGAGCAATTCGGCTTTGACGCCGAACAGGGCAAGAGCGCCGCGGACGCGCTCACTCAAACCGAAGCCAAGGCCGACGCGTGGTTCGAGGATTCGGACAACAAGCGTAAGATCGCGGAATATTTTCATAAACTCGAAAATTATCGTGTTGATTCGGCGGCCGCCAAGGGATTTACGCGGAAGAGCGATTGGATGAAAAGCGCGTGGGGTGAGATTCAATCGACCAAGGGGGAGCTGATCGGTTATGTCGACGGTTTGTCGCGTTCGTTGCGCGATCAGTGGAACGCGATCGCGACCCCCGAGCAGCTTGCGAAGGCGGGCTCATACGCTCCCGACAAGGGGATGACCCCGCTGATCGACAAGCTGACGATGTACGGATTGGCGGCGATCGGGATCGGCCTGATTTTCGGCTTTTTGACGCGGCTTTCGGCGTTTTCGGCGGCGGTGTTCCTTACGCTTGTTTATCTCAGTTCGCCGCCGTGGCCGGGGCTGCCGCAAAGCCCGATGTCCGAAGGGCATTATTTGTATGTGAATAAGAATTTGATCGAATTGATCGCGTGTTTGGCGATCATGAGCCTGCCGACGGGGCGCTGGTTCGGCGTCGACGCGATCCTGGGGGCGAAGTCGCGTCGGCCCGCGACCGAGGAGGCGTCGCGATGAACGCTGAGGATCGATTTGCGACGTTTCACCGCGGAATGAATGCGAGAGTCGATCGGCGGGAGTGTTCGCCGGGTGATCGACTCGATACGATGAATGTGATCCCCGGGGCCGGGGCGTACCCGGCGCGATTCGAGACCGATTGAACTTTGATATTGAGAGAATCGAGCGAGCCATGACGACCCTGACACCCGAACAGCGAGCTCTGGGGCGAAACAACGCGAACGCGGCCTTGGGGCTCTCCCGACGCGATTTCTTGATCGGCGCCGCCGCGGCCGGAGTGGGCGCCGGAGCGACGGGGGCGTATTACTTCAAATACAAGGCGATCAAAGACCCCGTCCGCGCCGCGATCATCGGCACCGGCAACGAGGGTTGCCAAGCGATGATCCACGAACACAATCGTGATTATCTCAATTATATCGGTTACTGCGATATCCGTCCCAGCCAACAAGCTCGCGCCGAACGCGAATTCCTGGCGCACAAGCAATACACCCCCGACGACGTGAAGAAGCTCAAAAAATACGCCGACGCCAAAGAGGTGTTCGCCGATCCCGACGTCGAGGTCGTCGTGATCGCCCTGCCGCTTTGGCTGCACGCCCCGATCGCGATCGACGCGATGAAGGCCGGCAAACATGTTTTTTGTGAAAAGCTGATGGCGCATTCGGTCACCGAATGTAAAGAGATGTGTCGCGTCGCGCGGCAAACGAATCGGCTACTCGCGATCGGTCATCAACGCCATTACTCGGCGCTTTACGACAACGCGAACTTCCTCGTCCAGGAGGGGATGCTTGGAGAGATCCGTCACATCCGCGCGCTTTGGCATCGCAACAACGCCGTTCCCCGGATCCAAAAGGATAAAAACGGCAAGCTCGTCTACGATTCCAAGACGGGAGAGCCCGTTTATCAACGCGACGACAAGGGGAACATCCTTTATTTCGATTCCTGGAAGCCCGATACGCCCAAAGACGACATGAACGTCGATTTCGCCAAATACGGCTATAAGAGCTTGGACGAGTTGATCCGTTGGCGGCTTTACAATCGGACGGGGGCGGGGTTGATGGCCGAGCTGGGCAGCCATCAGCTCGACGCGTGCTCGATTTTCCTGGGCAAGAAGCATCCGTTCGCGGTGACGGGGATCGGCGGGACGTTCTTTTACCAGGACGGCCGCGAAGTCGACGATCACGTGTTCGTGACGTTCGAGTTCCCCGGCAAGGCCGAGAAGGATCACGTCGTGGTAACATATTCGTCGATTTCGACGAATCGGTTCGAGAACTACGGCGAGGAGGTGATGGGATCGAAGGGGACGATGATCGTCGAAGGCGAGGCCGATTTGATGCTCTATAAAGAGCCCGATCCGAACGGCAAATCGACCCCTTCGGCTTCGACTTCGATCACGATCGAGAAGCAGGGGGGCAAGCCCGTGATCGAAACGAGCCCGAGCGCCGCGGGGCCGAGCGTCGCGGCTTCGTTGGGGGGCTTGGCCACGTCCACGCCGTCACGCGGTTATCGCGAGGAGCTCGAGCATTTCGCGTATTGCGTGCGGCACGGTGATCCCTCAAATTATCACGAAGACGCCGAGCATCAGCCGCGTTGCCGCGGCGAGGTGGCGCTCGCCGACGCGGTCATCGCGCTCACGAGCAACCTGGCGATGCGGCAGAAGCGGCGGATCGATTTCGACCCCAAGTGGTTCGATTACACCTCCGACGACGTCCCCGAGAAATCGCTCGGCGATCTCGCCAAAAAAGCGTGAGGGTTCGCGTTTCGTTTGTGAATACTTGCGTTTCGGTGGCGCGTCGACGATCAAGGCCGGCGGCGCGCGGCCGATATCGACCCGAGTCGGCCTTGTCAATTTGACGAGAAACCTCACAATGAGCGCGATCCGCACGGATGTCGGGTCGACGGAACGCACGACGGGTTTGTCGCCGTCCCGCCCAAATTTAGCCTGGGAACGGAGTTCGCATGTCGTCGGTCACATCGGCCACAGACTCGAACGGAACGGTTTCGCCGATCGCGCGGATCGGTGAGCAAACGTTCGAGTTCGTCGCCGAGTTCGGCGCGATGGCGCATTTTTCGTTGCAAGCGTTCGGCTGGATGTTCCGCCGATCTCCGCGTTGGTCGGTTCTGGTGCCGATTTTTTACACGATCGGCGTTTCGAGCTTCCCCGTCGTCGCGATCACGGGGACGTTCATCGGCATGGTTCTGGCGGTTCAGGCGTATAGCCAGTTTGAATTGATGGGGCTCGCGACTCGGCTCGGCTCGGTGATCAACATCTCGCTCGTGAAGGAGTTGGGGCCCGTGCTCGCCGCGACGATGCTCGCGGGGCGGGTGGGGTCGTCGATGGCCGCCGAACTGGGAACGATGCGCGTGACCGAACAGATCGATGCGCTCGCGGCGCTGGGGACGAATCCGATCTTCTTTCTTGTGACGCCTCGATTTTTGGCGTGCTTTCTGCTCATTCCGCTTTTAACACTGATGGCCGATTTCATGGGGGTGATCGGCGGCGCGGTGGTGAGCACTCAGCTTCTCAAGGTCGACGCTTATCATTACTGGTTGCATTCAAGAGAATATGTTGGTGCTTTAGATTTGTTGGCGGGGGTTTTTAAAAGTTATTTTTTTGGAGCGGCGATCGCGTTGATCAGTTGCCACCGGGGTTTTCATTCGAAGGCGGGCGCCGAGGGGGTGGGGCGGGCCGCGACCGAAGCGTTTGTGTATTCGTTTATCGCTATTTTGTTTCTCGATTTCACGATCGGAATTTTTTGGAACACCGCTTACAACGCGATCTGGCCAGATTCGGCGAATCTTATATGAACGAATTATTAACTCAAAACAATCCCGCGATTGCTCGATCGGGCGAGCCGATCATCGAGCTCAAGGGGATTTCGATTCGATTTCGCCGCCATGTCGTGCTCGAGAATATCGATCTGACGATTCGACGCGGCGAGACGGTGTGCGTGATCGGCGAGAGCGGATGCGGCAAAACGGTTTTACTTAAGTTGATTATTGGATTGCTTCAGCCGAGTTCGGGGGTCGTCGTGTTCGACGGAGTCGATCTCGCGGGGCTCGGCGATTTTGAGATGAGCCGAACGCGGCTTCGGTTCGGCTTTTTGTTCCAGATGGCGGCGCTTTTCGACAGCATGACGATCTTTGATAACGTCGCGTTCGGGCCGCGCGAGCACGGCCTTCCGCTCACTCCCGCGGCGCTTAAAAAGCTGGTCGACGATCGGCTCCACGAGGTCGGTTTGCCGTCGGGAATCGAGGTCAAAAAGCCCGCCGAGCTTTCGGGCGGCCAGCGCAAACGGGTCGGCCTGGCGCGCGCCCTGGCGCTCGACCCCGAGGTGATGCTTTACGATGAGCCGACGACGGGTCTCGACCCGATCATGAGCGACGTGATCAACGAACTGATCCTTCAAACGCAGCGCGCCAAACACGTGACGGGGGTCGTCGTCACCCACGACATGAAGACCGTCGTCAAAGTCGCCGACCGTGTCGTCATGCTTTATCCCCATTCCCGGCTCAAACCGGGCGAACCTC
>JAKBCQ010000321.1 GCA_021807585.1 Planctomycetota bacterium
TTTTGACCGACTTCGACGAACCCGAAAAACTCCAACAGGCGTCGTTCCAGGCGCCGATGGGAGCGGGTTTGCTCGCGCTCGCTCTTTACCGTTCGCGGTCGACGATCGCTCGATGGGCTCGCGGACGACGCCGAACGCTCGTCGGCCGAGCGGTCTCAACCTCTCCGACGAATCCGCGAAGCCCCGCATTTCGGCCCGACGCGCACTTCCGTAAATAAAAAGAACGATAAATGCCCGGCGGATTTCGATTGCCTCGATCGATCAATTCCAGTATAAAGCATGTTCCTCTCCCCCCTCGAATCGGTTAAAAATCGATCATAAGATGGAGTTAGGAACATGTTTTATTACGTTTGCGTATTGATCGGTCGTGTCCGCGATTCGTTCGAGCGGGTTTCGCACGCATTTCGCGTCCTCTGTTGCGGAGTCGCGTGCGCGATCACTTTCCTTGGCGTCTGTCATTGTTCTCATGCGAGCGACACGGAGAATCGGGTTGCAGCCGCGGCCGACGCGGTTCGAATGACGGTCGTCGAAGATAATAACAAAGTCGCAGACGACAAAGAGGAACAGGCGAAGAAGCTTGTCGAGCGCGGGTATGATCTTATGGATCAAGAACTATTTGATCAGGCACTTAATGAGTTTCGCGAGGCGACCAAGATCAAACCCGATTACGCCGGCGCTCATTACGGAGTGGGAGTCGCACTGTATGAATTGAATATGTTCGAAGACGCGATCGTTTCCTATCATGAAGCGATTCGGATCGAGCCGAATGACGAGACGAATCATTTTAGCCTGGGGTTGGCGTTACTGAAATCTGGTCGAGTCGACGACGCGATCATCGAATTTCGCGAAGCGATTCGGCTGAATCCAGAACACGCCGAAGCTCGCTATTCGCTGGGGCTTTCGTTTATGACTCAAGAGAAATTTGAAGAATCTATTACTATATTTCGAGAGGTTGTCAGAATCAAGCCTGATTATGCCGACGCCTTCTATTCGCTTGGATATGCGTTGAATAGTCTCCAACAGTTTGAGGAATCAATCGTCGCGTTGCGCGAATCGCTCAAGATCAAGAGCGATTGCGCCGAGGCTCACTTCGTGATCGGTCAAGCATTGAATAGTCTTCAAAAACATGACGAGGCGGTCGCGGCGATTCGCGAGGCGATCCGGCTCGATCCCGAAATCGCGGATTATCATAATTACTTAGGTAATGCATTAAGTGACTCTCATAAAACCGACGAGGCGCTCGCCGAGTATGAGACGGCGATTCGGCTTTCCCCGCAGATTGCGGGATACTATTACAATCTGGGAAAGCTTTTGGGAGAATCCAATCGAACCGGCGAGGCGATCGAGAAACTTGGCGAGGCGATTCAAATCGATCCCGATGATCTCGACCCGCACATCGTGCTCGGAGAGATGTTGCTTCGCGAAAAAAAGGGGGATCGAGCGCTCGAGCAGTTCCGCGAAGCGATGCGAATCGATCCCGATTTCCCTAATCAGCATTTCGATTTCGGTCAAGCGTATTCGATTTTGGGAAAACACGACGAAGCGATTAAAGAATTCCGCGAGGCGATCAAAATCGATCCTGACGAATCGTACTTTCATGAGCATCTAGCGATTGCGCTCGACGAGACGAATCGCCATGACGAGTCGATTCAAGAATATCAAGTGGCGATCAGGCTCGATCCCGATAACGCCGCGACCCATTGGAATTTGGGCGCCGCGTTCGAATCGACGAATCAATTGAAGGAAGCGTTGGTTGAATATAAACTCGCTCATCAATTGGGTTCAAAGACGCCCAGATGGGATTTGAAAGAATCCCAAGAAAAAGTCAATTCGTTGGAACGCCGGTTGATAAACGCGGAGCGCTACGATCGGATCGTTCAAGGTCTCGAGGCGCCCAAAGACTCGGAGGAGGCTCGAGACATCGCCTATTATTCTTATGGACAAAAGAATTATTGCGCTGCGACACGTTTATTCAGCGACGCGTTCCGCCGGGATCCCACACTCGCCGACCTCATCGAATCCTCCGATCGGTATAACGCCGCGTGTTCCGCCGCGCTCGCGGGGTGCGGAAAGAGCCTTGACGATCAGAAGCTAGACGATCCGGGTCGCGAAGCGTTGAGAAATCGTGCTTTAAAATGGATCCGCGCCGATCTCGCGGCGTTTACCGAACGATTCGCCGAGGGGGACGAGTCGCTCATTGTTGAACGCTTAAACCAATGGAAGATTGATCCTGATTTCATAGGTTTACGCGATCGATCCCGACTCGCCAAGCTTGCCGAATCGGAACGGAATTCGTGGATCGAGTTTTGGGATGATGTCGATCGGATGCTCGATCGGGTGAAGAAATCGCACGATAAGGCGACGGATCGGTGAATGAGTCAATCGTATCGCCCACCCGTTCTCGCTCACCAACCGTAGTACGACGCCGGACCGAGCGCCGGGGCGTAGCCTCCGATCGGGCCGCCGTATCCCCCCACCCACGGCGAGCCGCCGTTCCATGTCGGCCAGTAACGGATTGGGTACATACCATAATACGATCCGCTGTAAACATAACCCGGCGTCGCGAAGCCGGGGCGCCAAAGCCCCACGCCGTATCCCGGCATCACCGCCGATGGACCGTAACCATAGCCGTAGCCGCCGCCGAATGGAGACGAATAAACCGAATACGTGCGCGGAAATCCCATCGAAGGATAACCCCACGACGTGCCGAAGTTACCGGGCGCGGAGTACATCCCGCCGTAATTCGCCCCCCCCCACGCGCCGCCGTAACCGGATTGCGCCTTCGCCGAGGGGGCGAAACACGCCAGCACCGCCGCCGTCGTCGCCGCGAACAAGAACTTACGCATCGATGTGCTCCCTTGTGTCCGCCGTAGCTCCGAGCCGTCGATTGATCGAATTGTTGAATCAAATCAGCCCGCGAGTTAAATATATTGTTACGTTTAATTCTCGATTCATTCGGTTCGGCGCCGTTTCCCGAAGAAGCGGTGCTTCCACGCTTGTTGAATTCGCCGCGCCGGTTTGGGCGAGAGGGGGACGACGCGCTTCGGTTCGAGACGCGCCGGCCCCGTGTTTTTAAAGGCCTCGTCGCCGAGCGTGTGAGGGTAACCGAAGCTCGCGGCGAAACCGGAATAATGCGGATTATCCGCGGCATCGGCCAAGCCTGGGGGGCGTTTGAAGAACCCGCCGGCGAACGCGGACGATCCGCCCGCCCAGAGCAAGCAGATCGCCGCGGTCGTTGCGATTGTCGTGAATGACGCGATCGGTCGGATTGATCTCATAGAGAACTCCATGACGTGTTCTTGATGATCTTCATCAGTGGATCATCGACCGATCGAAGCGTTTCAATGGCGCCGAATCGTTTATCTCCAGTAGTAGTTGGGCCGGAAAAACGATTTCGGGGCGGGGTAGCGAACGCGCCCCGAGCCGTAACCTGAAACGTAGCTCGTCGGGTAGGAGACGACGTAACCCGGCGACGACAAGTAGCTGTAGCCGCGAGCGGAGTAAGGGTTCGCTCCGTACATATAGCCCGCGTTGTTCGCCGAGTACGACGCCGCGCCGGGCATTCTGTAGTTGATTGTCGCGGTTCCAACCGATTGGTATCCCGTCGAGTACGAGTAGTTAAGCATCGGCGCGGGGCGAGCGTAATTCGTCGTGTAACCCGCCGAGCGCGAATACGGCGAATAGAGGTAGTAGCTTCCCATATTGGGAGCGGCGTAGCCCGGGAAGCTCGAATACGTATTGCCGACATGATTGAGCGCAATGCCCTGAGCGTGCGTGCTCGCCGCCGAGCCGAGCAGCATCGTAACCGTGAAAATCCATGCGTAGGTCCGCATCGGCCGACTCCTTGTTGGTTCGAATTCCAAGCGACCATTCACCGACCGATCCGCGTGCAAAACAACACCTTCACTGGGTAATTATAAACCCAAACGCGACGAAAGCACGCGCCGATTGAAATTTTTGGTCGACCAAACTTTGTTTTAGGACACCTAATTTTTGAATTCCTTACAAAAGAAATTCGCCTTGAGCCTTTCCGGGATACCGATTAATGTACTACAAAATGTCAGGTGGAACCGTGGAGGGATGGAGGATCGATGACGATTGTTACGGCGACGAACGGATCGGGAAAGTCGCTCGACGAGGTGCATGGAACGGTTTCGGTCTCACACCGCAATCCGTTCCGGCGATTGCTCGCGTTTTTAGGGCCCGCGTATCTGGTAAGCGTCGGTTACATGGATCCTGGAAACTGGGCGACCGACCTTGAAGGGGGCGCGCGGTTCGGATATGCGCTTTTATGGGTGTTGTTGATCTCGAACTTGATGGCGGTTCTGTTGCAAACGCTTTCGGCTCGACTCGGCGTGGTGACGGGGCACGACCTTGCTCAGGGATGTCGCGCGGAATATTCGCCGCGGGTGAATTTCGTCCTGTGGGTGCTCGCGGAGGTCGCGATTGTCGCGTGCGATCTCGCCGAGGTGCTTGGAACGATCATCGCGCTTAAGCTTCTTTTCGGCTTGCCGATGATCTGGGGCTGCCTGATCACGATCCTCGACACCTTCCTCTTGCTCGCGATCCAACGGCTAGGGATGCGCAAGATGGAGGGGTTCATCCTCATGCTCGTCGCCACGATCGGAGCATGTTTTCTTATTCAAGTCATTATCGCTCGACCCGACGTCGCCGCGGTGTTGGGGGGCTTTCGGCCTTCCTTCCCGGTCGATCCCGACGGCCGAACCCGCGGTTCGATCCTCGTCGCCGCGGGGATTCTGGGCGCAACGGTTATGCCGCATAACTTATATCTGCACTCGGCCCTGGTTCAATCGCGGCGGATCGGCGCCGACCGCGACCGCAAAGCACAAGCATGCAAGTATAATCTGATTGATTCGTCGATCGCGCTCAATCTCGCG
>JAKBCQ010000322.1 GCA_021807585.1 Planctomycetota bacterium
GGACGCGCTCTTGGTGATCGAGCCGACTTCGCGCCGCGGCCGCGCCGACAAAAAGCGATAGAGCCCAAATGGCTTCGGAAGGCCGATCGAACTCCGCGTTCCTTGCGTGATCGTCCGATTCCTTCGATCGAATTCCGATAATATATAAATAGGTATAATTATTTTCAAAACATCTTGTTGGATCGTGATTCGCGTGTTATTCTTCGATCGCCTCGTCCCAAATCCGCCCGTCGGATCGAACGTGGACGCGGGTTTTTCGTTTCGACGCCGGTCGATCGACATCGAGCGACGCGTCGAAATCGCCGTGGCGTAAAACGATTCGGGGCATGCGATCGCGCGCCTCCAAGCCCAGATTGTCGAGCCCCAAGGTTTCGAGCGAATTCGTGAATTCCTCGTGCCGCTCGCGATATTCATTTTCAAGCTCGTACAAACGAATCAATCGCATCCGCGCCTCGTGAGTCGGGTCGGGGGTGAACGCGACGGTCCCGGCGGGCTTCGTCGAAAATTGAACGTAACCCCACATCTCGGGTCGATGCATATCAACCGCACCTTGAGGCGACCAGACCCAGTTCTCCTCGCGTCGACCCGGGATTTTAACGAGCGAGTTCGCGGTCGTGCGCGTTCGCCATTCAACGCGTGAGAAGTTGATCCGCATTTGATCGCCGTTGCGCGGCGGCGATCCCGCCGCGCCTCCCGGCTCGGCGAGCGCTCGCCAAGGGATCGCGATTTCGACCGTCCAGCCCTCGTCTTGATCGTCGAAGCGGTTGATCGTCCCGTCGACGCGGGTCGCGACCTTGAGCCCTGGAACCTCCCACGCGTCGATCGCCGAACCCCCGTCGCGATACGCTCGTGGAAGGAACAGATCCCACACGGTTGCAAGCGCGTTCACCTCGATCTCATAATACTTTTGGCGGTCGCCGTCGGGATCGATGAAGATCTCGAAATCGTTATCATAAAAAATGACCGAATCATGCTCGGTCAGCACGCCCCAAACATTCGGTTCGACAAGCCGCGCGCCGATATACAAGTAATCGTTATCCCATAAGAGCTTCACTTTGGTATCGAACTCGGGGCGCGGTTTGGCGTCTCCTTCGATGTCGACGAACGGCTCGCTGAACCGCGTCTCGCGCCACGCGGGTTCGTCCAGCGAACCGTCGATCGTCGGCCGGGCGATCGACTTCGAGCACACATAGCCGCGCGGGTGATCGGGGACGCGTTCGCCCGCGTTCGCCGACGCGGCGATCAACGACATCAAGAGAAAAGCTATTGATATTCTCATAAAATCATTCATCACGATAGATTGAAGGCGACTCCGCGTCGTTTCGCATGCTATAAATCGAATCCGATCGACATCGAGCGGTCGGGCTCGATGGATCGCATCTTAAGCG
Organism: Planctomycetota bacterium; assembly: GCA_021807585.1. Taxonomy (GTDB): domain Bacteria; phylum Planctomycetota; class Planctomycetia; order Isosphaerales; family Isosphaeraceae; genus JAKBCQ01. Next base: position 1,389 of record JAKBCQ010000322.1, read on the forward strand.
AACACGATACCCATTGAAGCGGTCGAAAACCACGTTGTCGGTTTGAACCGAAGACGCCACGAATTATATTCATGATACGGATCATCGATTGTATTCCGGCGGCGCCGCGGCGATCGGCGGCTCAAACGATCGACGCTCGGATCGGCGCGGACGTCGTGGTACGCTTGGCTGTCGGATGATCCGCGGTCGATCGTCTTCGTGATCGAATTGAGCGGGATGAACGTTGTTCATGGCGCGGCTGGAATCGGGTGAATTCATGCGAACGGTCGATTTGGTGATTATCGTGGTTTATGTATTGGGGTGCACGGCGCTTGGTCGCAGGCTCGGCGCTCGGTCGAGCGGGCTTAAGGGCTATTTTCTGGGCGAGTCGAACATACCCGCGTGGGCGGTGATGTTGTCGATCGTCGCGACCGAGACGAGCACGGCGACGTTTCTGAGCGTGCCCGGGGTCTCGTATCGGGGAGATTTCACGTATCTTCAGCTTGCGTTCGGTTATGTGATCGGCAGGGTGATCGTCGCGACGGTTCTGTTGCCGGCGTATTTTCAGCGGAGCATATTCACGGCGTACGAGGTTCTTGATCGTCGATTCGGCGGAGCGACGAAGACGATCTCTTCGCTCATGTTCCTGGCGACACGGACGCTCGGAGACGGCCTTCGTCTTTTCCTCGCGGCGAAAGTTCTTGAGAAGCTTTCGGGATGGGGAATGCCCGCGGCGATCGCAATCGTGGGGGTCACGACGATCGTGTATACGTATTTAGGCGGCATGAAAGCGGTGATATGGATTGATGTGATTCAATTTTGTATATATGTCGCTGGGGCGATTTTCGCGTTGTTCGTGTTGGCGCGATCGCTGCCGGGGGGTTGGGCGCGGCTCTGGGAAGTCGGAGGCGCGGCGGGGAAGTTCCGCGTGCTCGATTTTTCGTTCGATTTGACTCGATCGTTCACGTTTTGGGCGGGTCTTATCGGAGGCGCGGCGCTCAACACCGCGACGCACGGCGCCGATCAAATCATGGTTCAGCGTTATCTCTCGGCGCGATCGCAACGCGACGCGGCGGGGGCGCTGATCGCGAGCGGGTTCGTCGTCACGGCTCAGTTTTCGCTGTTTTTGTTAATCGGAGTTGGTCTATACGTATATTTTCACGATTTTCCGCTCGATCCGCGGACGGGTTCGACGATTGTTTTGGCTCACGACGACGAGTTCGTGACGTTCATACTGCACAAGCTTCCCACGGGAGTGCTGGGACTTGTGATCGCGGCGATTTTCTCGGCGGCGATGGGATCGCTTTCGAGTTCGTTGAACGCATCGGCGTCGGCGACGGTAAACAATCTCTACCGGCCGTTTCGACCCGCTACCGACGAGGCCCGGTTGCTGCGGATCTCGCGAGGGGCGACGATTTTCTGGGGTGTGATGCAGATGGGTACGGCGCTCGGCGCGACCAGGCTCAAAGATCATGTTGTGAACAACGCATTATCAATTGCGGCGTTTACGACGGGGATTGTTCTGGGCTTGTTTTTATTGGGGGTGACGACGAAGACGGTGCGTCAGCGCGACGCTCTTTTGGGGCTGATCGTCGGGCTTGCGACGGTTTCGGCGGTTGTTTTCGGTACCAAGCTGGCGTGGCCGTGGTATGCGCTCGTGGGATCGACGACGGTATACGCGGTCGGCTTTGCGAGCCGACGCATCCGCGGCGAGCGCGATCGATCCGCGTCGCCGGTCGACGCCTTATCATAAAAATGGATGATCAAGAGGCTGAAATAGAGTATCATGGAATATGAAGATTTTTTAACAACCGAGGCGCGGAATCCGCGATCGGAATCGATCGATCGGATGAGCGCGCTTGAGATTGTTCAATTGATGAACGACGAGGACGTGCGAGCGACTGCGGCAGTTTTCGACGAGGCGGGGGCGATCGCTACGGCGATCGAAGCGGCTTCGGACCGATTTCGCCGCGGAGGTCGGTTGATATATCTGGGCGCGGGGACATCGGGGAGGCTCGGCGTCTTGGATGCGGCCGAGTGCCCTCCGACGTTCAGCACGCCGCCCGGGATGGTGATCGGGCTGATCGCCGGCGGCGCCGCGGCGCTCACGAGGGCGATCGAAGGCGCCGAGGACGACGCGGATCGGGGGGCTCGCGATCTCGCCGAACTCGCTCCCACTCCGCTCGATCTCGTTGTCGGCATCGCGACTTCGGGACGAACGCCGTATGTGCTGGGGGCGATCGATCACGCCAAAGGTCTCGGGATCACAACCGTGGGAATCGCGTGCAACAAGCCGAGCCTGCTTGGAAGTCGGGTCGATATCGAGATCGCTCCGATCGTCGGCGCCGAGGTGATCGCCGGGTCGACGCGACTTAAAGCGGGGACCGCGACCAAAATGATTTTAAATATGATTACAACAGGAGCGATGATACGAATCGGCAAAACGTACGGCGACCGGATGATCGACCTGACACCGACGAACGAGAAGTTGCGGATTAGAAGTCGGCGGATGTTGCGCGAGATTGCGGGAATCGACGACGCCGCGGCTCGGGAACTGCTGGCGAAGACGAACGGGAGGCTTAAACCGGCACTTGTCGCGGCGCTCGCGGGGGTCGACTCCGCGGCCGCGCAATCGCTGCTCGATCAACACGGCGGCGTGGTTCGGCGAGCGATCGACGCGGCGAATCGGCGACATTGATCCGAGCGCGATATGTAAACAAAATGATATTTGATAGGGCGAGCGGCTCGATTGAGATCATTTGATGAATAAAATAAATTACGAGCATATTTATGTTTTGGGTGTCGACGGCGGCGGGACGAGCACGGTTGCGGATCTCGCCGACATTGCGGGACGGACGCTCGGCCGGGGCCGAGCGGGGGCTTCGAACGCGAAGGCGGTCGGGCTCGAAGCCGCCGAGCGGGCTCTCGTCGAGGCGATTTCCGGGGCGTTCGCCCAGGCGGGTCTCGAGCGAAGGGTCGTGGCCGCGGTGTGTTTGGGGCCGGCGGGATTCGATCGTCCAGAAGATCGACAAATACTCGAACAATGGAATCAAGAACATCAATGGGGTGAAAACTTAATCTTGCGAAATGACGGCGAACTCGTGATCGCCGCGGGGATTCCTTCGGGAAGCGGGATCGGCGTGATTGCGGGGACGGGGTCGATCGCGGTCGGGATTTTGCGGGACGAATCGGGTCGCGTTCTTAAGCGGACGCGCGCGGGGGGCTGGGGGCACGTGTTGGGGGACGAGGGGAGCGCGTACGGAGTCGCGGTCGCGGCTCTTCGGCTTACGGCGCGGCGCGGCGACGGCCGTTCGCCGATCCCGTCGGGGGGCGACCCGCTGACAAATCGGATCTTAAACGCGCTGGGAATTGATCAACCCTCGGGGATGATTGGTCGCGTTTACGGCGGCGATCTTGACCGGTCGGCGATCGCGGCTCTCGCCCCCGAGGTCGTCGCGGCGGTTGAAGATGGAGACGAGGCGGCGGGACGCGAGATCCTCGACCGTGCCTGGATCGAACTCGCCGA
>JAKBCQ010000323.1 GCA_021807585.1 Planctomycetota bacterium
GGCGATCTCGTCACCCGTCGCGGTGTTCCAAAGCCGGACCGAGCCGTCGAGATCCCCCGCGGCAAGAGCACGCCCCTTGGGCGAATACGAAAGCGACGCGATCGGAACGTCGCGCTTGAAGAGCGTGAGACGATCCTGCGAATCGGCCAAATTCCAGATCCGCACCGAACCGTCGACACTGCTCGACGCGATCTCATGACCCGACGGATCAAAAGCGACCGTCGTCACCGCGGCGCGATGCCCCCACAATGTTTTCTCGAGCCGTCCCGAAGCCGCGTCCCAAACCAGAACGTTGTTATCCCAGCTACCCGAAGCGACCGTTTTTCCATCGGGCGAAAACTTGACCGAAGAAATCTCGCCCAAATGCCCGCGCAGCTCGTGGCGAGCCTTCCCCGTGGCGATATCCCAAAGGATCACGGTCGTATCCTTACTTCCCGAGGCGAGCGTTTTCCCGTCGGGCGAATACGCAACCGACCAAACTTCGCCCGAATGGCCGTGAAACACCCCTTTTTCGGCGTGGGTGGCGAGATCCCACAACCGCACGGTCTGATCGGTGCTTCCCGTCGCTAGTGTTTTCCCGTCGGGCGAAAAAGCGACCCCCCAAACCTCTCCCATATGCCCTTCGAGCGTCGTCTTCAGGTCTCCCGAATGCGCATCCCAAAGCCGAACCGTGCCGTCGTGGCTTGTCGTCGCGATCGTGCCGCTATCCGCCGAAAACGCGAGATAATAAATCGCCACCCGACGCACGGCGTTCAAATTCTTGGGTAACGTGGCGCGAACCTTCCAATGCGCGACGGGTCCGGCGTGCGCGGTCGCGGTGGAGTGAGTTTGCCCTTGAGCCCCCGACGACTTCGCAGCCGGCGGTAACGCGCCGGCTTGGCCCTGCGCTCGCGACGCCGCCGAATTGCCGACTCCCCACGCGACCGCGACGCCAATCGCGAGTACAATGAATGTGATCGATCGAAAAACGGATCGGGGCGATCGTGACATGACGGCTCGACTCCTCGCTGCGTTTGGAACAATGCAACCAACGATCACGGAGCAACACGAGCTACGACGGACTTCAACGGCCGACGCCGATCAATCGCATCGACGAACACTCACATCGGCCTGAAAAGCTCGTTCAACGCTCGACCTCGCGACGGCCCCGAGGGCCGGCTTGTACAAACATTTTCGAGTATCGAGCCGTTTAAGGGAAGAGGCGTGCCAAAAACCGCGACCGACAAATCGATGGCGACGACCGGCTCGAACGATTCGATAACCTTCAACGGCTCGATCGTACCGACGCGCCGGAGCTGGCTGAAAACGCTCGCGCGCCGGTCGGCCGCGATCACGATCGCGGGGTCGGCGAATTTCCATCTCGATCGACTTGTCCTTAAGACGTCTCGCGCAGCCGAAACCGCCCCCGCCGACCCTGACAATCAAGCCGATGCCGCCGAGATCGCCGCCGTCGAAAAACTCGGCGAGGCCGCGAGATTGGGCCGGTTTCGCGTCACCAGGAGCGATCATTTCCTGGCGATCGGCGACGCCGCCGAGGCCTTCCGGACCGACGCGACCGCGATCTGCGAACTCATTTTGCTCGATTACCTCGATCACTTCCGCGCCAAGGGTTTTGAGATTCACGAGCCCTCGAATCGCCTCACCGTCGTTTCGCTCGCGGGAGCGAAATCGTTCGAGGCGTTCTCGGGCGAGGATCCTCAAGGCGTCATCGGCGGGTTTTATGATCGCGACACAAATCGACTGATCTTTTACGATTTTCGCCAAACGAACGGACCCGTCGCCGCGGCTCACCCCGAAAAAGCGAACACTCTGGCGCTCGTTCACGAGACGACTCATCAGCTCACCTTCAACACCGGTCTTCTCGATCGAACCAGCGACGTTCCGGTAACGATCGCCGAGGGGCTGGCGATGTATGTCGAGCAGCATCATCCCAAAAAACGCGCCCGCCCTGGCGAGATCAATCGCGATCGACTCAAAGGGCTCGTCCTCGCACGCGGCAAACGCGTCTCGTGGATTCCCGTCAAAAAACTGATCGCCGACGACGAACTCTTCGGATCCAAAGCCGACGAAGACGTGGTGCAATTGGCGTACGCCGAGAGCTGGCTGCTCGTCCATCGGATGCTGACCGATAAAACCAAGCTCGAGCGTTTCCGCGGTTATCTTAAGGTGATTCAAAGTCGCGACGACGCGACACACAGGCTCGCCGACGCCGCGGCTCAGCTCGGCGATCTCGACCGGCTCGATCAAGATCTGCAAGCGTATTCGAAGCGTTTGTTGCGGGGTTGATTCGACCCGATCGGTTTCGCTACGGATCCCAAGCGTAAAGTTCGAGCGATCGATCACGCACGGCGCGGGATGAAGCGCCGATTCGGCAAAGTTGCGGCGGATGGTATTCATAGCGGTAGGGGAATTGGAAGATCGCCTGATGTCATATTGAATGATCGACTTCGGAGGCCGCGATCGCGCACCGAGTTTGGAGCGCGATCCCTCTATAGAACGGGGCGATGAGGAATTTTGCCGCGAAATCGACTTATAATCGGGGCGATCGACGCCGTTTAGGCGCTTTGTTCGGTTGAATAATTGATAAATTGGATATGACGCGGCGAGATATCCGGCCGGCTGGAGATTCTCGAAATTTTTTGTACAGTTGCGCGGAAGGCTTTTCGGGGGTGTTTTTCCGAACGAGAAGGCGCGAAGAGGGGGGAATCGAGGGGGGATTTTCCGAGTAGCGCCTCGGCGACCGACGAATCGAGCTGAGGGAACGGAGGCGATCGCCGCATAAGGGTGTTTGTTTGCTCGGATTTGATATGCGTATTGTTATATTATGCGGCCTTACTCTTCCAACGTCTTGCGGTAGACGAAGATTAATTTAATAGGAATATTTAAATTCTTATCATCTAAGATTTTTGACGAATCCTTCGATAAAGAAAACTGAATCGTAATATTTTCATTCGTGCTCAGTATGCATTCGATCTGCACATTTGAAAGATCGATTCCGACGTCCTCGTCGTTTTTCGGTCGAGCGATTATTCTTTCGATGTCATATCCTGGAATCGCTTCTATCTCCGGACCGTTGAATGATAATTCCAACTGATCTAATGGGAGCCGCTTTTTAGATATTAAATTTTTATTCGTTAATATATACTCTTTTTGAACTCGCTTTTGATGCAATAAGTCCTTCAGCGAAGATCGAAGGACTTTTGCCAGAACTAGATCAAGCCCATCTTTTCGATCAGGATGGTCGCGGTGTCGATCGAGGATTTCTTTAGTTAATTCAAACATCCTAAATCTTTGTTTTGACATATATGCCGAGTCCCCCTCGTGATCCTCTGCTGTCAATCGCTTGATGTTCCTATTCATGTCATTCATTTCAGCCTTCAGAGCGAAAAAATCGAGTCTCGATTGAGCGGCGAATCCGGCCAGCGATAAAAGAAGCACGACGCAAACACTTAGCGCCCATTTCGACCAAGTCGCCATCGAGGTGATTCTTGTATCGACCGTCCCACGAAAGACGGATAATTCTTGGAATTGTTCCTGAATACGTGATATTTCGCTACGAACTCCACCGATTTGACTCGAAAAATCGGAGCGCATTCCGCGGATTTCGTCGGTTAATCCGTTACGCACTCCATCGATTTCAATCGATAATTTCGATTCTATGCCTCGAAACTCGCTTCTCAGCTCTCCTTGTCGTTCAATCGATTGTTTGACATCTTCCCCCAAGGAATCAACCTTATGTTCAAGATTCTGGAGGGATTTCATCAAATTCGACCCCCACCTCTCACGCGAGGATCGATCTCTTCCAGGATCCGGACCGATCGGGATTTCTTCATCAGCCATCGAAATATCCTTTATCCATTTTCGTAATTGTCTGCAAACTATCGTAAGGATAACACATCCCAAAGACACTGGCAATGCGAATTTTCGGATCTCTGAACCCCAACCCACTCTTACCGATAATGTGATCAAGCCGATGGGTCGTGAGCCGTTCAAGCCGGATTCAATCGATCCCGAACGATCGGCGCCGGCGGGTTTCGGCGCCAATCCTTCTGGATATCCCCTTCGGTTTCCATGCTCCCCGATTTTCCCCCGCGACCATCTTGACGTTCGTCCGGGGTCGCGTTAACTTCGAGATACATGCGTCCGAACCGGCTCTCAAAGTTCGCCGCGGTGCTTCAAGCTTCCGCATCGTTCGCAGTCGTCATCGAAGGAAATACCCGTATGTCACCCGTATGCGACGCCCGCTTGATCGCAACCCCCGTCACGCTATCCGGCGAAATTCGAATCCGTTCGAAATCGCGCGTCGCAACCGCTTTGATTTTAACGACGTTCGCGATCTTCACGCTCAATCCGGGTCTCCCGCAAACCTCCTGGGCTCGCAGGCAAATCGCCACGGCTTATGCTCCGGCGGGACCGCTTACGAGCACCACGACGACAAATGACGAAGAGCCGTTCACCTTCGAAAACGCCGCCAATAACCTGACGATCGAAGATTCCGAGGTCTTCGGCGTCGCGTTCGCTCCCGGAGGTCAAACGCTCGCGGTCGCTTCGGGTCGGTGGGATCAGCCGAGCAAACTCAGGATCGTCGACCTCGCCAAAAAACGGACCGTTGTCGAACTCAACGAACCCGGTTGGATCCGCGTCGTCGCGCTCAGTCCCGCGGGGGATCTCCTCGCGACCGCGAACAACGACGTGCTCAAAATCCGCGACCCGCGTTCCGGCCGAACGCTTCGTCAGATCAACGGACTGGGAGGGCGAATCGACGCGTTCGCGTTCGCCCCCGACGGTAAGACGATTGTCGCGGCGGTCGGCGACGCGATCAAATTCCTCGAAACGAGCACCGGAAAGACGCTCGGAGAAACCAGGGCGCATCCGGGAGGTTGTTACGCG
>JAKBCQ010000324.1 GCA_021807585.1 Planctomycetota bacterium
CGCCTGAGCCGCCGGGATAGCCGGGTGTGCCGCCGCCTGAGCCGCCGGGATAGCCGGGTGTGCCGCCGCCTGAGCCGCCGGGGTAGCCGGGTGTGCCGCCGCCTGAGCCGCCGGGGTAGCCGGGTGTGCCGCCGCCTGAGCCGCCGGGGTAGCCGGGTGTGCCGCCGCCTGAGCCGCCGGGATAACCCCCGGATCCGCCCCCTGAGCCCATGCCGGAATATCCGGCGCCCGACCCCGATTCAGCCGCCGACGAACCCGATCCTCCCATCGAACCGCCGCCCGACATCCCGCTCATGCCCCCCATACCACCGCCCATGCCACCCATGCCGCCGCCCATGCCGCCCATGCCGCCGCCCATGCCACCCATGCCGCCGCTCATGCCGCCGCCCATGCCGCCGCCGGCGAAGCCGACTCCAGGAGAACCTCCCATGCCGCCCCCCATCCCGACCATCGGCATGGCGAATCCGACTCCGCCGGAATCATTAGATGAAGATCGCTTACGCTTCTTTGTTGTACTTGCCTGTTCATTCGTTGAACCGCTTGAGTCGGCGACCTGATTCTCTTGCGCGACCGAGGAGGCCGGAGGAGACGACGCGACGAATCCAGGAGAAGGTTCGGGTTCCGCCGCGGCGGGAGCGGGCTCGGTCCGCGCCACGGGAGGCGCGGGAGCGGGGGGAGCGACAACCGCAACGGCGGGAGCTTGCTCCGCCGAAATCGGCTCGGGAGTCGGATCGCCCAAAGCCGCCTTGGAATCGGATTCCGGATCCGGAATCGATGATCCTCCGCAGCCCACAAAAAACGGCGTCAATCCGACCATCAAAGCAAACGATAAGAACATTTTTCTGAATGTCATGGATCGCGACGCTCCACCAGGGGATCCGGCGGCCCCCGTTCCGCTCGACGATCGTCGACGATGAACCCGCTCAGTCGGCACAGACAATCAAGATAAGGTCAAGAAGCGGAGATCGATCAAATCCGTCCCCAAGATCGCCTCTGCCGGAGTCAGTCGCGGCGACCATGCCCCGAAAGACCACGTGGAAGCGGCGAGGAAAACATCGCTTCGATCGTCTCGGATTGTGTCAATAATCCATCCTAACAATCGATTCCCGCGATGCAAGAGTGAATCGATCCGGTTGATCCTTTTTTTCAACATCTCATCCCACGCTCGATCCCTCCCCCCGACGAATGCGCCGCCAAGGGAATGGTAACAGCAGGGCCGGTAACGTATCGTCACGATTACTGCCTGTTCGGATGTTGCTTCGGATGGCAAGATGTAGCGTGTCAATCGAAACGGCACAATCCTGGCCAAAGTTAAGAGAGAACCTCCGCAAGGTGAAAGGAAGAGGAACGGTTTGACTCCAGCCGAGGACGAGAATCACTCTGTGGCGCACATAATCAGAAAAACGGCGAGATTCCGTGCTAAAGGCATGCGACACCACATAATCGGTTAGGCCACAGAAGAACCCTTTATGTGGTCGACCACTTAAGGGTTCGACTCCGAAGCCGTGGCCGCGGCGATCGAGACGTTTGAATACATGAGCGTTTGGCTTATGCGCCGGCCTAAAGATTCTTTGATTTAACGCCTCGATTCGGGTTCGGGATCGGGATCGGCGCCGCGAACCTCGGACGAATCAGGAGATCGATCGATCATCCCTGGTGATTTGCCGGATCGCCTCGAACGCGCCCACCGACGCCGCGACCGCGAGATTGAGGCTGCGCGCCTCGGGTCGGATCGGGATCCGCACGACGCGATCGGGGCGTTCGTCGAGCAGGCGACGCGGCAGGCCTCGGCTCTCGGGGCCGAAGACGAGCGCGTCGCCGCGGCGGTACGTCGCATCGGTATAAACGCGTTCTCCTTTGGTGCTAAACAACCAGAGCCGATCGCGGCCGAGCAAGCGGTCGATCTCGGAAAGATCGTCGACCTCGCGGAGCCTGAGATCGTCCCAATAATCGAGCCCGGCACGCTTTAGGCGGCGATCCGACAAGATGAACCCGTACGGTCGCACGAGCCAAAGAGTCGCCCCCGCGGCGACGCACGACCGGCCGATCGCCCCCACGTTCGCGGCGATCTCGGGCTCGAAAAGAACGATGTGGAGATCGCCGGTCGCCGCGGCGCGCTCGATCGGCGAACCGCCGACCGCCGAGCCGGGTTCGATCTCTCGTCGCGTATCCTCTTGGCTGCTCATAAAAGAGAATCAACGCGCATGGAGCGGACGACGCCCCGGCGATGATTGATGAACGCCGTTGTTTGCCGAGCCCTCGCTCAAAATTTGATAGGCGCGTTTGGCGTTCGAGGTGTGAAAAATACCCAGCGAATGTCCGGGAGTCGAGCCCCCCGACGAATAGGCGTATTCAATGTTAATATGCTCTTCCGCCAACCGTTCGAGCGCCCGCGCCAGCGCCCCGGGACGGTTATCGATCTCGACCGCGATCACCTCGGCGGTCTTGAATTCGGTTCCAAGTTCGCCGAGCACCCGCTTGGTCTCGTCGAGGCGATCGGTCACAAGTCGAAGGACGCTCCGTTCGGCGGCGTCCATCACCGAGAGAGCACGGACGTTGATCTTCTCGCGCGCCAGCGCCGAGCAAATCTTGGCCATGCGGCCGGGCTTGTTTTCCAACATCGCCGTGATCTCATGGACGAATTCCATGGCGTTAACTCCCCTGAAGAATCAAGAAATGTTTTCCGATTGGAGAGCGCGAACCGCCGAGAGCGACCGGACGACCTTCCGCGAAACACGCGATCCCGACCAAATCCGTCCGCATCACTCGCTCCCGCTTCGTCCCGGGGATGATAAGGGGACGAAGCTCTCAGTTCGCTACTCGTATCGTAAAGCGTTCGCAGGCCGATGGCAACTCCCCCGTCGCCCCAAACCCACACGCGATTCCGATTAGCCACAACACCCGCAAGATCGCTCCGACTCCCCAAAAATCGCGTCGTTCGATCGCTCAAGGCTGAAATATCCCCACGCGGTCGACGAATCACATCTCGACCGTGCGAGAACGCCGGTGAATCCCTCGAAACCATAGAGACTAAATCAACATATGAATGCTGTTGAGATTGACCGCGTCGTGAAAACATTCGACGGGGTCGTCGCCGTCGACGACCTTTCGCTTGAAGTGCCGCGAGGATCGATCTACGGATTCATCGGCCCCAACGGTTCGGGCAAGACGACGACCTTACGCATGATCGTCCGAATCCTCCTCCCCGACCGCGGCGTCGTCCGAGTGCTCGGCGAGGAACGCCGAGGCGCGTCGGATGATCGCGTCGGCTATCTCCCCGAGGAACGCGGTCTCTATAAAAAAATGAAAGTCCGAGACGCCCTTATCTTCCACGCGCGTCTCAAGGGAGTGAAATCGCCGGGCCCCGTCGTCGACGATCGGCTCGAACGCATGGGCCTCGCCGATCGCGCCCAGGACACCGTGCAATCGCTATCCAAAGGGATGTCGCAAAAAATCCAGTTCATCGCGAGCGTCATTCACCGTCCCAATCTCGTTCTCCTCGATGAACCGTTCAGCGGGCTCGATCCCGTCAACCTCGAGGTCCTCCGCGACGCCGTGCTCGACCTCCGGCGTCAAGGCTCGACCGTCATCTTCTCAACCCACGAAATGACCGTCGCCGAATCGATGTGCGACACGATCTTCATGATCTACAAAGGTAAGAAGGTGTTGGATGGAACGCTCGATTCGATCCAGAAAGCATACGGCGAAGACACGATTGGAGTCGAACTCGAAAACGGCGACGCGCGCGACGAGGTGAACGAAAATCTCGAGATCCGCTCGAACGGTCGCTACGCACGGTTGTCAAACCTCGCCGGAGTCGCCCGCGTCGCCGATTTCGGTCGCCGACAAGAATTGCGGTTGAACCGCGGAGCCGACCCGCAAGCGGTTCTCGCCGAACTCATGACGATCGGCCGAGTACGCCGGTTCGAGATCGCCAGGCCGTCGCTTCACGATATTTTCGTCAGGATCGCCGGCGCCGATTCGGCGAATCAAACGGGAGAATCACATCATGTCTAAAATCTTTGTGATCGCCGTCCGTGAATACAACGCCGCGATCAAATCCAAAGCGTTTATTATCAGTCTTATCTTGATGCCTGTGATGATGTTCGCCGGAATCGGCGTGCAGATGATCGTCGCCGAACAGGTCGACGACACCGTGAGAAAGTACGCGATCGTCGATCGCACTCCAAATGAATCGCTCATCGCGTTTTTGAAGACCGCGGCGCGATCCTGGAACGAATCCGAACGGTTCGACCCCAAAACCCGGAAACCGCTTCGACCGTCGTTCGCGCTTACGCGGATCCCCCCCTCCCCCGCGAACTCCGAAGCGATCAAAAATCAACGACTTGATTTATGTAATAAGATTCGCGATGGATCATTTGAAGGAATTCTTGAAATCGGCGGCGATGCGATCAACCCGCGTCTCGAGGCGGGAGCGATCACGACGATCGGCCCCGACCCGCTCGCCAAAAACCGCTCCGACGAGCGAATCCTCCGTTACCAGACGAATCGACCGACGAGCCGAGATTTTCCCAAATGGGCCGAGGCCGTCGTCAATCTCGCAATCCAGATCAAACGATTTGAAAACGCCAAAATCTCTTGGCGCGAAGTTCAATCGCTCGTTTCGCCCGTTCCGCTCGTCTCCAAAGGATTGACTTCGATCGATCCCAAAACGAGAACGATCGACGACGCCCCCGATTCGGCGCAAATCGCTCCGTTTCTTGTGCCGTTCTTTTTGGTGATGCTGATGTTCATGGTCGTGCTGATCGGCGCGACTCCGCTGTTGCAAGGGACCGTCGAAGAAAAATCGGCGCGGATCGCCGAAGTGTTGCTGGGCTCGGTCGCGCCGTTCCCGCTGATGTTGGGCAAGCTCCTCGGCACGGCGGGA
>JAKBCQ010000325.1 GCA_021807585.1 Planctomycetota bacterium
GCTATGCGCATCAAGGAAAATGATCACTTTTCCATAAGATTCTCGAGCGCCTCGATCCTTCGACGGAGACGTTCCTTGTCGTGTCGAGTTCGATACAATGCGCACGTGCGGGAATTGTCGCTTGACTGCTTCGATCGATCCGTCGGTCGACGCGTCGTCGACGACGACGATTTCGATCTCATTAAGATGATCGCCTATTGAATTGATGCACGATTTGATCGTCTTGCTCAGGCATTCCCCTTCGTTATGCGATGCGATCACGATCGATGCGCGCATGGGTTTGATTTCCTGTTGATACGAGAAAAAGGGAACGAAAGCTCCGGGGATTGTTTCGTGCTCGCGAAATTCGATCGACGCGTTCGATTGTAACCGATCGAGCCCGGTCCACGCGACGACCTGGGTCATATCCGATCCGCCGTTGCCGTGGAACACACTCGGCGTGGTTCGCGTGACATAATTGATGATTCCCCGAACGGGATCGAACGATAGGTCTTGTTGCGCGTTCCAGAGCGATTGAAAGATCTCGCAATGGTAATCGAGTTTGAGGATCGACGGATCGGCGACGAATGCATTGGCGAGAAATCGTTGGTCATTGTCGTCGTCGGGTAGATCTTCGATTTTGAGGCGACGAAAGAGATCGCGCGCGTAGTCGACCTCGGCGATCCAACCTCCCGAATTGAGGAAGCAGTAGCGTGTGGGAGCGACGGGATAAAACGATGCGATTCGCGAATCGGGATGACAATTCGTCTCGGCCGAGCAGACGAAGGGGTGGTTGAATCGGCGGAATTTCCGCACGATCGCGTCTTCATGATGAACGATGATCGAATCGAACGCGTCGGCGAAGAGGACGATCTCGCGATCGATGTGATCGAGCGCCCGCGCGACGATCTTGAGCTTCCATCCCAGGCCGAGCCATTTCCACTTGCATCCAACGATAACAGGACAGATGTCATTCCTAATCGCGCCGAAAATCATAAGACGTCCGCGGCTTTTTTGTTCATCAATAACTGAGATTAATTCTAATATCATAATTGATATTCTACTTATGTTTTAGATCATATCAGCCGGAAATTGAATGCGTCTAACTATGCTATGATTACCTAAATTGCTGCGAACATCTACCTAGATCGATCTGTATCGAGAATTATATCTCTTGTCCGGTTGAGATAATAATTGCTATATCTATTGGTCATTTCCAGATCTTAAGCAATATGGCACTAATACAAAAGTATAATAAGATATACAAAAGAATAATGTATTCGCCATAATTCTTAGAAAAATAACCATCAGTAAATATTATAAAGGCTACTAGTGATGGTAGAAAAGCTATAGATAGCAATGCTCTATTAATTGGCACCGACTTCGACTTAAATTTAATAAACACAGGAATTCCTCAAGATTTTAGGATTTAAAATATTCACAATATCCATTTATATCGTATCCTACCATGTTGCCGACAGCCTGAGCAACTGTATACTCAACTTGAGTTGTGATACCCTTTAGAAGGCACCCTGCCAGAGCTGTTGCAATCGCTGAGATTGCAGCACACATTAATTTCTGATTCCCTGATCGACTGCACAAACTATTGCATGAATAGCCGATTCCATTTGTTATCAATCCACCTGCCGTTCCTGCTAAGCATCCTGCCCATGCAGGATTTGCCGCCGCTAAACCTCCTAAGATCGCTCCGATGAAACAACTGGAAAACGACTTGCAAAGACATTGACATCCGTTATCCCCAGCGAGCCAACTCGAGAAGAGGCTCCAGGTTACACCTGCACCACAACCAAAAAGTGCTCCGGAAACTATATGACCAGCTTTTCCATTCGGATCATTGTACCTAAAAGGGTTATTGAATACATAAACATAAACACTGAATGAAGCTTTATCTCTATTTCCGAGAGGATCTCTAGAAATGAATCTTCCAGCCATTGAATTGATATATCGATGACCAAGTAAATATATAGCTAATTGATTATCATAATAATAGCTCTCTTCTCCCACCCATTGATACGCCTCAACTGTCGAACCCTGCCGCTGAATGCTGTTCCCCCACGCGTCATAGTTAAACGTATCAGTCACGCTTTGGCTCGAATTCGCCAGACCGAGGATCGATCCCATCCGATCCTCCAGATAATACGACGGAGCTCCCGAGACGATCATCACGAGTGCCGGAACGTATCGCGTCTGAGTTACTCCCGAAGCATTCTTCTCCAAAAGTACCTGCAATCCGTCTAACACGTAATCGGTCACAACGCCCGTCGTTCCCGTCTTCTGCACCCTCAGACCGTCGGGGTTGTAGCCGAATTGCACGGTCGTTCCAGCGGGCAAATCGACCAGCTTGAGCCGGTTCTCAAAATCGTACGAATACGTCGTGAGACCCGTCGAAGACGAATTCGCCGACGTCAAATTGCCGTTCTTGTCCTCGCCGTAATTCGTCGTCACCGTCGGTTGTTGCGGACCCGATTCAACCGATTGCTCGATCTGATTGTCGGCGTAGTATGAACTCGTCGTCGTCACGGGAGAATTCGACGTGTTCGGATTCGTCGTCACGAGCTTGATTCGATTACCCGCGGGATCGTATTGATACTGCATTTCCAAATAGAAATTGGTATTTTTGTAATACGTCTCGCTCGTCAATTGATAGCGCGCATCATACCCGTAGACGATCTCCCACGGAACCGTCGCGCTCAATCCGATATCCCAACGGTTGCTGTTCTCTTGAGTCAAGTTGCCGGCCTGATCGTATTGCCAAACGAAACTGAAAAGTGTTACGCTCGACGAATTGACGTGCGTCAGGCTCGTCATCCGCGACATCACATCATAACCGAACGTGCTGACGATCCCGTTCGGCAAGGTTCGCTTCAATACCAATCCGCGCGGGTCGTATTGATACGAAACGGTGTTGTATTGCACGCCCATGCTGAATTGCAGCGTCGTCATCCGATAGCCCGCGTCGTATGCGTATTTGATCACATTCGAATCGGGATCGGTCAGTTGCGTGCGATTTCCCTCGTTATCGAATTGATATTGCGTCGCCGACGACGCCTGAGGCTTTTGCTCGCTCATCACCCAACTGTTCGCGTTATACGTCCACGTCCACGTTCCGAGCGTGTTCGTCGCGGTCAGGCGATTGTTCAAATCGTCATACGTGTACGAGACGGTCGTCGAATCGGGGTAGGTCGTGAGCGTAAGGCGATTGAGAGCATCATATTGATAAGAGGTCGAAGCGCCGTTGCCGTCGACTCGGGTGATCAAATTCCAAGCCGCGTCGTACGACCACGTTTCGATGTTGCCGAGCGGGTCGATCTGCTTCGACTTAAGGTTGTTCGCGTTGTATTGCCATTGCCACGTATGGTTGTTCGGATCGGTCAGTGAGACGAGATTGCCGACCGCGTCATACGCCTGCGAAACGATCGCCCCCGTCGGGTCGGTCGTGCTCGTTAGATGACTTAATAGGTCATAACCATACTTGGTGACATTCCCCTTTTGATCGGTCACCTGAGTCAATTGGCAGCAGTTGTATAAGTTGGTGATCGTCGTGTTGTCGGCGAACGTCGTCGTCGTGACGCGATCGAGCAGATCGTAAGCGAACGACGTGACGTTTCCCGCGGGATCGATCACGCTCGTTCTCCGACCGCGATTGTCCCAGCCGAACTGTGTCGTATTCCCCAACGCGTCGGCGGTCGAGATCAATCGACCGATCGTGTTGTACGCGTTGTTCGTCGATTTGATGCCGTTGCGATCGGTCACGGTTTGCAACAGGCCGATCGTCGTGTACGCGTAGGACGTCGTTTTGCCGAGCTTATCGGTCCACGTGAGAGGCAGATTGTTCGAATTATATGTCCAAGATTGCGTTCCGAACGGGTCGGTCATCGTGAGAACGTTGTTGTTCGAATCGTAAGACCAGCTTTTTTGAATATATTGAGACGTATTGGGATAGGGATTTAAATAATCGAGTTCGGTCAGCACATTGCCGTTGTTATCGAACGTTCGCCCGATGAAAAAGCCGAGCGGGTTGATCGTCTGAAGCGGATTGCGGTTGGAGTCGTATTCGGTTTGGGTTATCTCTCCTAGAGCGCTCGTGAACTTGCCTGGACAGCCGAAGCTGTTGTTCGAAAAATCATATACCGTTTGTCTGCCGAGTTCGTCGGTTTTGGTCGTCGTCGTCGAGGTCGTCGCGTAGGATCTTTTGTTCCCCAAGGCGTCGGTGACCGAGGAAACCTGAGTGCTCGAACCGACATATCCAAATTGCCACGCGGCGTTGGGGGCGGTCAGCGGCGTGGTGATCGAAATCAGCCGGCCGAGCGAATCGTAGCCGAGCGTCGATGTAAAGCCGGCCTGATCGATGATCGCCGAGAGGAGAGTCACGCCGTTGATTGCCGTATAAGAAAACAAAGCCGATCCGCCGAACGGATCGTTCACTTGGCTCATTTGCCCGGAGCTATTATAAACGATCGACGAGGAATTACCGTTCGCGTCGGTGATCGCAGAGAGCTTGGGAACGGCGCTCGCCGTGTACGATAGCGTGAGCGATTGGCCGATTTGATCGGTGATTTGAGAGAGCGCGTAATATTGCGTTTGTGAATACGTGAAAGGTAATGCGAAGGTATACGTGAGGCTGTGATCTTTAAGCGTGAGCGTGAACACGTTGGTGGTCGTGTTCTTGGAAAGCGTGTTGAAGATTCCCGTTCCCGACGCGGGGGTGTATTGGATCGGGTTGACGTTGGGGTTGACGGGATAGTACCAATCGACGCGGCCGTCGGGCATTTTGACCTCGACGACCGTGCTAAATTCGGTGACGTTGGCGAGGAACGGGCACGAGAGAAACGATCCGAGGAGGTAATTGAACGGAGAACCAACCGACGCGT
>JAKBCQ010000326.1 GCA_021807585.1 Planctomycetota bacterium
CGCGATTTTGATGACGAATCTCTCGACTCTCGAAATTCTGATCGCGAAGCTTGTGGGATCGTTGATCGCGGCTTCTCAATCGCTTTGGATCATGGCGCCCTGGATCGCGATCGCACTCGCGTTAAAACCGATCCCCGTCGCGGCGACGACGCTGATTCTCGCGGTCTCGTCTTCGACTCTCGTCGTCGCGGGTGCGATCGCTCTGTTATGCTCGACGAAGGCCGAAATCGTCCGCAAAGCGCAGTCGTGGTCGGCGCTCGCGATCATGGGCTGGATTTTTTCGCCGTTCCCATTTTTTATGATCAGACAATCAGGTGTTATGAATTGGAATCGTTTGATCGAATGGTTCGAGCGGATCGGCGAATTCGTGACGCGATCGAGTCCGTTTTCGCTCCTTTTTGATCTACCAAGTTTGATCACCTCGCGCTCGCTCGACGCTCTGACGAGCCGCTTCTTTTTGACGCTCGGCCTGCAGGCGGCTCTGTTCCTTGTCGTTCTCAAACTGACGATCGACGCACTCCAGCCGCTCCGTTCGCGAACCGCGGTCGACCGCCGGGTCGATCCCGCGCCCGAGAAACGACCCGAGGTCGGCGACGATCCGATCTTTTGGCGCGAACGAACGATGCCGGCGCGGAAGAGCGGCTTACGCGCGTACGGAATCCTGATCAAGCAGGCGATCGCACTCGCGGCGCTAATCGCGACGACTCTATTACATCTAATCAAGTATTTATTTAAATTATCGTTTATTATCATCGTGTTTATTTTCATGGGAGGGTTGGTTTTTCTGTTTTTTCGAACGGCGTATTCCGCGGGAATGGAATTTTGGTCGAACGGGTTCGCCTCGACGGGACCGTTTCAGGCTCGTCAAATCTTCAATTTCGTCGCGCGATACGTCGTTTGCATCTTCGGGTTCGCGATTTTGGGAACGGTGATTCGTCCCGGGATGATCGTCAGGGAAGAGAAGAACAAGCAAACGTGGATTCCGTTTTTGTCGACCCCGCTTACGGGCGAGGAGATTATTTCAAGCAAGATCAAAGCCGTGAATCCGTTCCTGCACGGTATTGTCATCGTTTTAAGCATCGCCGTCGTCACGGCGACGATCTGCGGTTCGGTCGATCCGATCGCGGCGTTGTGGGTGATCTTTGATCTTTGGATGGCGGCGCGAGCGGGGGTTCGCATCGGTATTTGGCAAGCGATCAAGTCCGAACCCAAACCGGGTTCGAACCCGCAAGCGGGATCGGGCGCCGCCTCGCTTTTTATCGCGGCGCACATCTTGATTTCAGTGATCATAACATGCTCGCGTAATGATATTAATTACATGTGGAATTCATATCCGACGATCGCGACGATCGCGGCGGCGATCGCCTTGGCTGCGCCGATATCGAGCGAGGCGATCAGGCGGTTTGTCGATCGCGATTTGATCGAGAACTTCGATGTTTGGGGCGATCGACCGCGACGAAACAGTATTAAGAGATCTGTCGATCTATCGGCTTCGGTTTCGATCGACTCGCGTCGATTTGACCGTGAACGAACGCCGTCTTAAGATCGTTCGGTACGAACGTCGCGTCGATCGATCCGATCGCGGCCGAGCCGGCCGAACCGATTCGGAAGTTTCCATAAGGATTCAATCAACGATGCAAGGACCCGTGGCGATCATTTTGGCGGCCGGTCATGGCAAGCGGATGAAGTCGGAGAAGGCGAAGGTGCTGCACGAGGTTTGCGGCAGGCCGATGATCCATTACGTGGTCGACGCGGCGCGGGAGGCGGGCGCTCAATCGATCGTCGTGGTCGTGGGAGCGGGCGCCGATCAGGTGCGGGCGGCGCTCGCGGACGAGCCCAACGTCGTCTTCGTGACGCAGGAACGGCAACTCGGCACGGGAGATGCGGTATTATCATGTCGGCAATTGTTAAAGAATTATCAAGGGCCCGCGTGGGTGCTGGTGGGGGACGAGCCGTTGATCCGTCCCGAGCCGCTAGCGGATCTGCTCGCTCGCCGCGAGTGTGAACATGTATCGTGTTTGTTGGGAACCGCGGTGGTTCCCGATCCGACGGGATTCGGCAGAATTCTTCGCGATTCGGCGGGTCGATTTCTCCGGATTGTCGAACAGCGCGATTGTTCTCCCGAGGAGATCGCGATCCGCGAGGTCAATCCAAGCTGCTATGTGTTCGAGCTGCCGGGGCTTTGGGATGCTCTTGAACGTTTAGATACAAGCAACGCCCAGGGAGAGTATTACTTGACCGACGCCCCCGCGCTGTTGCAGGCGATGGGGCGGAAGGTGATCGCGATTCCGGTGTTGGAGCCCGACGATATTTTAGGTGTGAACACGCGTAGACATCTGGCTCAGGCGCATGCGATAATGCAAGAGAGGATTGTCGAGCGGTTGTTGATCGACGGGGTGAGCGTCGTCGACCCGCGGAATACGTACATCGACGGGAGGTCGACGATCGGTCGGGATACGGTGATATATCCGTTCAGCGTGATCTCTGGGACGGTGTCGATCGGCGAGGGATGTCGGATCGGTCCGTTTGCGCACCTGCGCGACGGGACGGTTCTTGGCGACGGAGTGGAGGTCGGGGCGTTCGTCGAGACGACGCGTACCCGGCTCGACGATCGAGTCCATGCGCATCATCTCGCGTATCTCGGCGACGCGAGCGTCGGCGCCGGGGTGAACATCGGCGCGGGGACGATCACCGCGAATTACGACGGCGAAAACAAGCATCGAACCGAAATCGGCGCGCATGCGTTTATGGGATCGGGTTCGATCGTGATCGCTCCGGCGCGGATCGGCGCGAGGGCGGTCGTGGGGGCGGGGGCGGTCGTCCTCAAAAACACCAGCGTGGAACCGGGAAAAACCGTGGTCGGCGTCCCCGCGCGGTACGTCGACGGTAAAAAATGAAGCACGTGTTTGATTAATTATGCAAGCATATAAGCAATATATCAGAATGGAACTTGTCGGGCGCCCGGTCCGATCGGCGGGTTTGATAGATCGGGTTGTCCGGGGCCCCGAGGGGGCGCCGCGCCGCCGGCGGCGCCGTTTCCCAAAGACAAAACGCAACGGAAGCCGAGATAAGGGATTCGCGAATCCTCTTTGATCCCCGCCCGCCACGAGGCGTCGTACGTTTTCGACCCCCCCTTGACGGTTCGCTCGCGATCGCGCGATCCCCGCGCCCCGATCGGATTGACGAGAAGTTTTCCTTTTGTTTGTTGATATAATTTGGCGTCGAACCAATCGGACGTCCACTCCCAGGCGTTTCCCGCGAGGTCGAACACGCCGTAAGGCGAAAGATCGGTCGGGAACGACATGACGGGATCGATCCGTTTGGGCGGCCGCGGTCGTCGCCAATCGGCGGGGGAGTCTCCCCAGGGGTGGGGGCGGCCGTCGGTGGTGCGGGCGGCGAATTCCCATTGCGCCTCGGTCGGCAGCTTTTTTCCGGCCCACGCGGCGTAAGCCCGCGCCTCGCCCGCGGTCACCGAGACGATCGGAGCGTCATTATTTGAAGCGATACCTTCCGGTAAAATGTATTGAGTTTCTCCTTTTCGAGCCATGTCGGCTAGAAAACGTTTGTATTGCTTAATAGTAATTTCATGTTGATCAATATAATACGGATCGAGCCGAACCTTTCGCGCCGGGCGTTCCTCGGGAGGGCCGTCGTTTCGCCCCATCGGGAAGACTCCCCCCGGGATCAGCATCATCGAGGCGCCGTCGATAACCGATACGATTTCGATCGGCAGGCCCGATTCGTGCACTCCCGACTCTTCGCGACGGCGAAAACCGGGAGGGAGCGGGATCGGCTCGACATCCGCGCTCGGAAGGCTCAATCCCGTTTCTTGCCGCGGCTCGGCGTCGGGAAGAGGCGCCGAGATCCGCACCCTCCGCGGCTTAGGCGTCACTTTCGCTACTTGAATATCCGTATGTTCATTCGTTGAAGGAATCTCCGAGGGGTTCGCGACGATCGCGGGGGGATGATCGATCGCCGCCGTATCGTCGTCGCCGATCGCTCGTTCGACGGGTAACGCGGCGCCCCGCGTCTCGCGATCCGCCGAGACGATCGGCCCTTTGAAAAATATCGGCATGCCTTGCTCACGCCGTTCGAGAGCTTTCGAGGCGTCGGCCGCGGCCGAGGTGTCGGGATAAGACTTGACGATCTTCTCCAACAACGAGATCGCCTCGTCCTCCTTACCCCTTGAGAAAACCTCTTCAGCATGTGTGTACATACTTTTCGCTTCAATATTCAACCGATTTTTGTCGGCGACGACATCGGCGATCGATCGACCCGAGTCGCTCGATTTCGCCGCGATCGCAGGCTTGGGATCGTCGGGGCTCGCCGCCTTGACGATGATCAAGATCACCAGCGCCAAAACCGCAAACAAGCCGCCGCCGACCGCGATGCGGAGATATCGTCTCCCCTCGACGGTCTCGATCATCGGAGTCGCTTCAATCGGCTTCTTTTCCCCATCGATCGAAGGATCGACGTCGTTCCTCGACTTCGATCTTTTCTTCGAGACGGAAGGCTTCTCGTCTTCGACCCGATCGCTCTTCGCTTTCACCGCCGATGACGAATCGACATTTTTCGATTCGACATTCGCGGCGGGATTTGCCGGTTCGTTATAGGTAATTCTTGGTAAATATTTGGGCGGACCCGCGGGACGTTTGGGCGGAGGTTCGGCGGCTTCGCCTTCGTCTTCGGCTTCGTTCGCGAGCGACTCCGGGGATTCGACGGTCGAGGGGATCGACGCGGGGGCGGCCTTCGGCTCGATTTCGTCGGCGAGTTTGAATTCGCTTTCCGAGTCGGCCGCGGGATCGTCGAGGGGAGCCTCGCGAGGCGTCGACGACGATTTTTCGGGTTCTCGCCGCACGCTCGCGGCG